>NZ_LJOU01000070.1:0-35157 GCF_001672085.1 Anabaena sp. AL93
AGTGCAAAGTCGCGGCTTTAGTTTTGACATCACCAATGCTTTCAGTGATTTCTAAAGACTGCTGGTAGTGGGCGATCGCTTCTTCTATTTTTCCCGTGTCCGCGTAGATACCAGCTAAACAGTGCAAAGTCGCGGCTTTACCTTGGACATTACCAATGCTTTCTTCAATTTCTAAAGACTGCTGGTAGTGGGCGATCGCTTCTTCTATTTTTCCCGTGTCCGCGTAGATACCAGCTAAACAGTGCAAAGTCGCGGCTTTACTTTTGACATCACCAATGCTTTCAGTGATTTCTAAGGACTGCTGGTAGTGGGCGATCGCTTCTTCTATTTTTCCTGTGTTGGCGTAGATAATAGCTAATTGGTGCAAAGTCGCGGCTTTAGTTTTGACATCACCAATGCTTTCAGTGATTTCTAAAGACTGCTGGTAGTGGGCGATCGCATCATCTATTTTTCCCGTGTCCGCGTAGATACTAGCTAATTGGTGCAAAGTCGCGGCTTTACCTTGGACATTACCAATGCTTTCTTTGATTTCTAAAGACTGCTGGTAGAGGGCGATCGCTTCTTCTATTTTTCCCGTGTCCGCGTAGATACCAGCTAAACAGTGCAAAGTCGCGGCTTTACTTTTGACATCACCAATGCTTTCAGTGATTTCTAAGGACTGCTGGTAGTGGGCGATCGCTTCTTCTATTTTTCCTGTGTTGGCGTAGATAATAGCTAAGTTATGAATAATTGACGCTTTTTTTGTTTCCTCTCTTGCTGGACAGAGTTCTAGTGCTTGTTGATAATGTTGCTGTGCTTGTTCAATTTCTCCAAGTTCTTGTTCAGATCGTGCTAGTTGATGAAAAATGCGATAGTCTTCAACTGTTTTTAAAGTGGATTTGCACAGATTTAAGGTGTCACGAAATCGGCTAGTATTAATCCAATTATTTGTTACAGCCATTCCTACTGTTGAGGCAATTTCCCCTTGTTTTCCCAACAACGCTAACCGATGAATTTCTAACCTTTCTTCCTCTACTTGAGTTTTTCCTTCTTCCCACCACAGACGATACAACACCTCAGCCGCTTGTTGATACAAGGTTTCTATATGAGTGGATAACGTCAACGGCAAAATTCTCGGTACACGCAACGACTCATCAGGACTAACTTCCAACAATCCCAAGGCCACCGCCCGATTGATATAATTTTCCAAATTGGGGATATTTTCACAAACTGCGGTTAATGCTTCCCTGGGGACGGGTAACTCAAACACCAAACCCTGTGACAACATTTCCCCCATCGTTTGATCCATTTGTTGCAGCAAAGCCTCAGCTAAAACCTGTTCTCGTAACTCAACCGCATCAACTTCTAAACGATTGAGAATTGCAACTTGGTCAACTGTGGAATTTTGCAAAATCTTATCCAACCATTCCAACAACCGGGGATTACCATCAGCTAACCTCCGCGCTTGCGATTTCAACGCCTCATCTACCTGAGATTTTGCCCCAAAAGCCTCAAGACGACTACACTTTTTTCTTAAATCTGCCCCCCTCATTCCCTCCAAAGGCTGTTTATAGAAATACCGCAACTGGCTAAATTCAAAGTCATAACGACAGGTGAGAATTAAACGGTGATTGGTAGATGTTTCCCGAATCGCCCAAACCAAAGCTGTTAAAACCTCTGCGGCTATGGGTTGCAAACGACCTAACCCCCCTAACCCCCCTTCCCTGCGAGGGAATGGGGGAATCAAACTCCCCTCTCCTCGCAGGAGAGGGGCTGGGGGAGAGGTCAATTCTAAATTCTCCTCAAAATCATCCAACACCAACAAAAACGGCTTTTCCCCATCGTCCGACAACTGCTGAAATACCCGCTTGAATCTAAATTTCAATTCCTCATCAGGATTTTGTAGCTGTTTGCGTTGTTCGTGATCATCCAACTTTTCCACCAACCGACTAACTATACTCGGTTCATCAATTCTCCCCACCAAGACAACACGCTGAAAATTCGGGAGTCGGTCACAAAGTCTCGATGCTACACTACTTTTACCTAAACCACCCATGCCATGAATTAATACCCCTATTTCTTCAGTTGATTGTGTCAGAGTCCTTAAACAACTTTGCAATTGACGACGACGACCAACAAAACTCTCACGGGTGGGGACTTTTATTTTTTGCGTCGCAGGATCTAAAAATTTGGTGCTAACAGAAAGCGGTGGTGGTAGTTTACGTTTGGGAGTACCTTTGGGTGTCACCAATTCTCCTGGTAAATTATCGGCTGCATACAATCGCAATAAATGCCAATCCCGCGCTTGGTTTTTGATTAATGTTTGATAGGTACTGGCAACAGCTTCGGTGATTTGCTTTCCTGCTGCTAATTCTTTATATAATGTCGCTGCGGCTTCCGTTGCATCAGATTCTAATACTTTTTGTCCCCATCCCAAAACGGCTTTAGCACCAGCTTTCAGCAATTCTTCCGCCATTGAAGGGACTGAACCATAACTAGCACCATCACTACCAGCTTGTCCAGTGCGACAACCAGAAAGGAAAATCAATTTGGGGATTCGGAATTGTAGTGCGGTAGCGATATCTTCGGCACTGGCATTATAAGCCTCGCCGGTTTCCGTTTCGGTAATAAATTCCGGTTGTCCGTTGGTAATTGTCGCATGACCGGTAATATGGAAAATATCAAAATAATCTTCACCGTAATCTGCAACTAAATTACCCAATTCTGATAAACAACCGCTTTCTTCCACTGTCAAAGCTAAAGGTTGTCTTCCCGTCGCTTCCAAAATTCGCCCTTCTTCTGCTTCAAAATCTAATACGGGTTCTACTCCTTGGGGAGAAGTAGCCATAAATAAAACTTGCAAAGCGCGGTTTTCTGGGTTTTTCTCTACAGACAATGTTTTTACAGAGTCCGATGATACCCACCGTACAGGAACAATTGACTGTTGAACGAGAAAGGTTTTACCATTGTGCAGAACTTCCCAAGGTAAATGATTGAGAGACTTTCCAGGATTTAGAGATTTTTCATTATTTTGTAGAGACGTTCCATGGAACGTCTCTACATTCTCTACAGAGGTGCGAATGGCTAAAATGATTCCTTGACGCTGATATTGATTGATGAGTTTTTGTAACCATCTGTCAGTTCCATCTAACCAGTTATACAGCCGTAACCCTGTGACTGCATAATCTTCAGCAAATGAGGAAACGTAATAATCTCTTTCTGCTAACTCAATTAAATCGGTAATTTCGCTCAAAGGGAGTGTACGTCTTTCGTATTTGTTGTAATTATCAGTAAAGTACCGTAACTCCACATAATTACCGGCAACGGCTTTCAGGTCAAGGTGAAGAATCTGCACGTTATGATTCTAAAATTTGGCGAATTTCTTCAATTGTGGCATTTTCTAACAACAATCGTCTACCATTGCGGCCGACAATCAGAACTTTATCAATCTTTTTACCTGATTGTTTTTGTTTATACTCTTGATACCATTTGCGGATTTGTTCAGCAATAGCGATCGCACCACCCACCAAACCGACTATAGTGGCAACTGTGGTAATGACCGCCTCTTTCTTCACGTCTTCCGAATTTACGGTATAGTTCCCAGTTATACCTTCAATTGCCAAAAGTTCCTCTGTGGCTGTAATTGCGTCTTCACCTTCAATAGCAAATTTAATTTCTGTCATAAATTTACCTAAAATAGCTAATTTCCACGTTTATAAACCATTATTTTAAAATATCATAGAGCAAGGATGATGACTTTGCAAGCGATCAATTCCAATTAAATCCTGACATATAACTATCAATAATTGTGCAATACCAAATTAAAATGAAGTTGTATAGAATCAGATTTCCAGAATAATTGACCGCAGATAAACGCAGATAAACGCAGATCAAGACGGATAAATTAATTGGTTTCATAATTCTGTGCAGGGTCTAATGTGAAGAATCATTTCTAGAACTGTTAACTTGATCTTTAATAGAGATAATTTAATCATTTTGATTCTATGGATTCCCCAAGATTAATATGTTTGTAAGTACCAAAATAAATCTCTCCCATTTACCTGCTTTCACTATGTCGAAGATATATAAAAATATTGCCCCTGTGATATTCGGTTTGATATTATCAGGATTAATACCCGGTGTTGCTAAGGCAGAGACAGTGATGGAAAAAGTAGCCCGAACAGGAGTATTAACTGCTGGTACAAGCAAAGATGCTTTACCATTTGCCTACTCCGACAGTCAAGGAAAATTGACTGGTTATTCTGTGAATATGCTAACTTTAATCCAACAGCAATTAGAGAAAGAATTAGGCAAAAAAATTACACTTAAATTAGTTGCAGTTACCCCAGCAGCAAGGATTCCCAAGATAATTAACCGACAAGTTGATATTGTCTGTGATGCCAGTAGTTTTACTTGGGAACGAGATAAAAAAGTTGATTTTTCTATTAGTTATGGTGTCACAGGGACGCAAATTTTAATTAAAAAGGAAACCAATTTAGGTTCACCAGAATCCCTGATTAATAAGCGTGTGGGTGTGTTAGCTGGAACTACCAATGAACAAGCAATCAAGCAAATACAACCCCAGTCTAAGCTTGTATATTTTAAGACTAGACCGGAAGCATTTGCAGCTTTGGAACAGGGTAAAATTGACGCTTTTGCATCCGATAGTATTCTTTTAGAGGGATGGTTACAAACAGCAAAAAATCCAGATAGTTTTGCCATAGTCCCCCCTCGTCCCTATTCACGAGAAGGAATTGCTTGTATGGTTCCTGAGAATAACTCTAAATTCCTCAATTCAGTGAATTATTCCCTCGTCAAATTTATGCAAGGATTTGTGAACAATAACCCCAAATATGTGGCGATTTTTGACCGTTGGTTTGGTTCTCAAGGTGCTGTATATCTCAATCGAGATTTACGTGATTTAGCCGTAGAAACCATGCAATTAATGATCGAGTTTCATGAACCAATTCCCCAAAAAGATTTGTAGGATTTAGTTATTAATTAGCATTTCCTCATCATATCGAGTATATTATAGCCCCATCCTCGCTTGCGGGGCTACGGTGTACACACAACCTTACCCAGAAAGCGTTTGGAGATGTAAAAGGGATTAAATTTCCAAAAGAAACACAAAAGAAAGTAAAGTAGAGAGAGAAAAAAGCAAGGGGAAAACACAGGTGGAAAATCCAATTTTAATTCACGGGGAAAATATCAGATGAAAGCATTCGGAGACCCAAGACGGTTAAAAAGGGGGCTAAACTGTATGCAGCAATGGCACAACAGCAAACCGTAAATATTCGGAGAATAAGCAAAAATAGAGCCGAACAAGTGGGATATTATAGATTCTTAGAGAATGAGAATGTAAGGATAGGAGAACTAGTTGCCAGTGTGGGAGAGCATTGTGCATTAAATGTGAATGGAAAACATATATTAGCAATTAATGATACGAGTGAAATTAACTTGCAGTCACATATAGGGAGACTGAAGCCAGAAGGAATAGGAGTAGTAGGGAATAACAAAGATGTGGGATTTTACATTCACCCAACACTGATATTAGATGCAGAAAATGGATTCCCGTTAGGGTTAAGTACAGTACAACTGTGGACTAGAGAAATAGACCATGCAGATAAGAATGAAAGAGAATATAAAAACTTACCCATAGAAAAGAAAGAATCCTATAAATGGATTACAGCAAATTGTCATCAAACCCGGAACAAGAACCCCACCCCCAACCCCCTCCCCGCAAGCGATGAGGGGGCTAAGATGTACCTTATATGATTGGAAATCGCTGTAAGTCAGCCGAAGAAACGAAAACCTGCTTGAGTCTGTGTGATGTAAAAATGGTGACTCATATCGGAGATAGAGAAAGCGATATATTTGAAGAATTTGCCAGAGTACCAAGTAAAAATCATCATTTATTAATTAGAGTCGCTCAGAATCGGCGGTTGAAGAATCAATCAGAGTCACTATATACGTACTTAAGTCAGCAGCCTTGTGAGGGAACTTATACAGTTTCCATTCAGGCCGATTCACGCATGGAGAGAAAAACTAGAGAGGCATTACTGTTAGTGCGTTGTGCCAAAGTTCAAATTCAACGCATAGATTTGTAAGGGTTGAGTAGTGCTCATTGGTGTTAACTTAAGTTAAAAATGGTTTATCTGTTGGTTTCTACACCCGCCAGAGAATAAATTCTCTGTCTCATAGCTCAAGTCCGTTAAAACGGACTCAGAAATTTTCCAAGTATTTAGTCATCTTCAGATGACTTTCGCTATTAGCAAGGAACTTGAGTTCCTTGCGGGATATAGGTTTTACGTAATTACTTATCAATAATTCTCAGGTTATAATTACTAGGATTTTTTAATTTTGCATAGGTGTATTCAGTAATTAATAGAGATACACGATAATTTTAAGTAGTGAGACAGAATTAATTACATAATGTCATTGCGTAAGCGTTGCGTGGCGTTAGCCATATGGAACGAAGTGAAATGAAGCAATTCCAAGATTTGTGATTGCTTCCCTTCGCTCGCAATGACTGTAAATATTTTTGTCCAATTACTTATTGTCGCATATTTCGGTTGTCTCCCGTTTATTTACTGGTCATCATCTTGCAAAGTTTCAATTAACAAATTTACTTGCTGTTGTCGCTGCTGTAAAAAACTATCACATTCTTGTAAATACTCAACCGCAGTCGCAAATTCCGTAAATACATCGGCTAATTCTAATTCACCTCCCTCAATGCGAGTGATAATAGTTTCAATTTCTGCTATCTTAGCTTCATAACTTCCTCCATTTGCAGATATGGATTTAACCGAATTATTCCGTTTTACCATAAATTTTTCTACCTACCTCAATAAATTATGAATTTAACCAGTAATACAACAATTAGCAGTGTCTATGAAGTCTGTATTGGTGTCCCAGATGCTATTTCCGCAATTCAATATTAGCAACAATTTGGTTATCGGATTGGAGAAATAGGAGAATTAACCGCAACTATAGCTTATCAACTATATCGGGTAAATTCACCTTTACAGTCAATTCGACTTTATCATCAAAATGCAGATCATGGATTAATTCGGTTAATGATTTGGCAAAATCCTACATCTGCGGGTTTAGGTATCAGTTCTATGAAAAGAAAAGGTAATCGTTGGGGTACTACCTTAACTGCTGATATACTGGGCCTTTTAAATCATGCGGAAGCAGCAAAATCAATTGGTGAAAATATTCTTTACACTCAAACTAACTGGGAAGTAATTTATAACAAAGATCAACAAGTCTTGGATTTGGGAAGAAACCACCGGGAAAGCAGGTAGGTGCTAAGGGGATGTGGCGAAGTACACCCTTAGTTGCGACTCAAATCATACCGGATCATCCTGAAAACTGTGCATCATGTAATCAGAGCTTAGAAATAGACCCAGCCATCAAGCCATACATGGGCTATTACGTTTTGGAATTAGAGAAGCGAGATTCAGGAATTGAAGTGGTTTGCGTTCTTCATCATGACTATCAAGCGACTTGTGAATGTGGACATCAAACCAAGGGCAGAACGGGCTTTACGACATGCTGTCATTTCCCGACGGATTAGCTATGGGACTCGTACCACTGAGGGTAGTTTAGCTTATTGCTCTATTTTGAGTGTTGTGCAAACCTGTCGGTTGCGAAAAATCGACCCTTGGACTTATGTAGCTCAAGTTCTCACTCTTGCTCGTCGGGGTATCAAACATCCCCCCATTCCTGTCACCTCTTAATTTTCCACGCTAGGCGATTCCTAGGTCGCGCAACGCTTACGCCTTCTTGATATCTCTAGTATAAAACATCTCCCTATTCCTGTTGCCTCTTCATCCCTTTTTCCTGGGGGGTGTGAACAGTTACTTACAAAGGGGGGCTAAATTCCTCAAAGTCCCGCTTTTCAAGGGGGATTTAGGGGGATCTGCGGGTGTCAGATCCTACACGAAAAAGTTTTCAAACAACCTCTAAAAAAATTAGGGGAAATATTCATTATTAAGAATATCTTCAAGACTAAAAGGACATTGCTTTGGAAAAATCTCACCAGGTAAACCTGTCTTTTGAATTGCTTGTCTTCTAGCTTTAGTATAAACCTGTTCTAAACAACTCAGGAAATAGTTGTAAAGTGTTTTGGAGCGAAAAGAAAATTCCAATTCGTCACGGAAGTTAGAGATTTCAATTTGCCAACCTCGTTGACAGGTTTCTTTTTCAGTTTCCCAATAACAACAAAGCAGAAGATGGATTAATAACTGCTTCAAATAACTTTCTACTTTGCGTCTTTGTTCTATTCCCAATGCTTCAATCTCTTCTGCTAAATGCTGCCAATCTAAATTATTAATATCTCTGTTTTCTAGCTGTTTGAGTGTGTTTTCTATCCACAGATAATGATCTGTTTCATATAGTGTTGATTGTAGATGTGTGGAAATTGTTGTGGTCATACTTTATCCTTTGGATAACAGACACAATTATTTTAACATAATAACTTAAATTTAGTTCCTAACAAAGCATTATTCTCAATAATTCTAACAATAGAAAGGTGATTTCTAGAGAGTGCTATTTCTATTCCTTCGGTCTTATCAGGGATATGAGACCCGATGCCTGGGGCGATCGCTCCCCTCGCCATAATACTGGGAAATTTTTGCTTATACATATTAATTAAAATATATTCTAATGCAATCTAATTTAAGATTATATTTTCTTGCTTATACTAAACGGAGATGATGAAAATTTTTAAGAAGATGTATTGGAAAATTTTTTTATACTTTACAAGGTCACAATTTGAGCTTTTGCCTAAAGGGGATATATGGACGTAAAAACGCAAGTTATGACCTTCTCAAGTATAGTAGGGGCAATTCATGAATTGTCCCTATTTTTTTGATTTAGTTCCAAGTTTAATCTTCTTATAATCTTATCTAAACCATTCCTAAACCAAAACGATTCATTGTATCTAATACATCATATAGATTTTTATCTATACTTTGAGATTGTTTGTAAAAAAACACTTCTGGAGATGTCTAATACTTAGGCAAAGAAAAATTTTATGGCTTTCAATAATGTTGATTGATCTATCTAACGCTTACTAAAGGCAACGCCCAAACTGTAAAACTAGGTACGACCATTGGTAATATTGGGATTGAAGGTATTTCCTACGATCCTAAACAGTTTGTTCTTGCTTAGAATTTAATTAGCTCATCTGGGTTTAGCGCAATGCGTTAAGCCCATGATGGTTATTAATTAACAGATTTCCAACCTCTGACTATATTTTCTGTAATTAGCTGCTCGGCTAGTTCTTGGGCGCGGGTGGAGGATAAAGCATAGGAAACAGATACTTTTAACGGTTCTTTGCGCTTAGAAGAAAAATCTGTCCAGTAGACTAGATAGGGTATGGTTTGCTCACCACTGTTTTCTACTACCACTAATTTACGAACCATGTCTGTACCTTTGGTGTAAACTTCCCGCCGCAGAATTTTGGTTTCGGTTGGCGCGATAGCTTGTAATTGGGGTAACTGGGGACTGTTGATAATCTGCTCTAATCTAGCACCACCATTTTGTACTTGTTTATCAAGGCGCAGTTGGGTGAAGGTAGCAAAGGTAGGACGGGGACAGGGGTATAATCCTAAAAATTGATAATCACTGCCATCCCATGCCATTAGTTGAGTGAGATTGGGGCGATTGCTTCCAGGTACAATGGTTAGCAAATCTTCACCACTCAGTTCGACAACATATTCAGGTTTGACAAATTGGATTGTTCTGCCATCACTGTCGGTCATGGTCAGGGGATTTTCCACATGGATGGCACTAAACAGATTCAGAAATTGTAACCTCTGCTCATCGCTGAGGCCAGAACCAATGCGAACTAGGGTTTGCCAGTAGGTTTTGCTGTCGTCGGTTTTGGGATAGTTCATTGCCACCAGCAAGGAAGTCACACCATACATTCCTTCAAATTCTCCGGCTACATAGCCAATTACCACCGCATCTAAGGACAGACGGGGCTTAATTTTATAGGTTTCTGCCCGTTGCAATCGCCGTATCACCATGCCCTCTTCCCCAGCAGCGATCTTTTCGGCAAATAGGCGCAAAAGTTGATCTTCCGGCACAATTGCCCCTGATGGGCGATGATATGGGGCTGTGGGGTCACTACCAAATAGTTCTCCCAATAAATTCCAAGTCTGCTCAAATTGTGATTGATTGGCGCGTAGGTCTTTGCCATCGAGCATGATCACATCTAACATAGCTAGTTTGAGTTTATCTATCGCCCCAGCATCTTCACTAAAGGAAATCCTTAACACATCCCCAATGGTGGCACGGCGGTCATGGATTTGTTCCTGTAAATACAGTTCGGCTCTAAACAATCCTTTTTGGACAGTGGATTGGCGTAAAACTCCTTCTAAGGCATCAAGGGCAGGGAAATTAATCCGCACCCGTCCAGAGGGAGCATTAAAGCAAAAGCAGACATTTTTAGAGCGTTCAAAATAAATAAAAACCCCTTCACCATCAACTTTGGTAGTTTGCAATACTAGTTCGGTGGTGCCAAATCGTTTACCCAGTTGGTTTTGAGTCAATGCGATCATTTTGCGACTAACTTGGGTTTCGTATTGACTAGCGATTTCCAGCAGAGTTAAGTCCCTAACTGCACTACCAGTAGCAATCTGATAATTACCAGTTTTGGGAACTAATTTAGAAATATCAATATAGGTGTCGAGCATAGATGCCTCCCTAGTTTATTCGTCCACGATTTTTAGTTCACGATCGCTCAACAGTAGCAATAATTTATACTTACCTTCGTTTTCACCCTGACCAATTTCACCATACAAAAATCCGCGATAGGGACTACCCTTTTCCCGAATCACCAGTGGTTGATTACCTTTAGTACCAGCCCCCACCACAGCTACTTCCTGGTTTTGATGAAGTTCTTGGGCGATATTAAATAAAAATTCCATTGTCACGCCGTCTTCATGGACGATTTGATAGGTATACCGGAACACAAAGTCCGTAAATGCTTGGGTAATAGGGAGACGTTTACCTGTTTTAATAGGAAGGTGATCGTTGAGATTGGATTTACGAATCAGATGGGGGCGGCGTTCTTTTTCTTGTCCTTGCTGATCGTAAATAATATCAACAAATTTAAAGTCAGTGACGGGTTTGAGTCCATCCAGGCGATTACTAGAATTGTAATAAGCGGTGGAAATCATCTCTGTTTCCAATATTTGTCCTGCTCCCTCCAATTTTAATTCTGGGTCAAGAGCGATAAAATCTGACGGTTGAGCCTGAAACGGATCGATCATCGCATTAATGCCATTGATCAGTTTATAAGGCGTAATTGCCCCTACCTGAGTTTTTTGCTGAATTACTGGTTTGGGACGGCGGCGTGGCAACGATTGCAAGGATAGGCGGGCGGTTTTACCTTGATGTTCTAAGTGTAGAATAGTATCCATAATTTATACTCCTGATCATTAAAACATAGAAAAATTTAGTTCATCGTCTTCTTCTTCCTCGACTTCAGCATCAAAAAAATCATAGGCGATCGTCAACCCCACAAATGCCGTCTTTTTCATTTCCCCAATTAATAAAAACGCCTGTTCAGCTTTAACTAACAGATAAGCCTCTTTGGGAATATAGGTTTTGCGGTAATTAAATTGGGTAGAATATAGTCCCGCAGGTATATTTATTTCTGCTACCGGATAGACGTCAACCACATTAAACTCTGCCAGGGTAGATAAGGGTACTGGTTCTAAGGGATTTTCAATCTCAAAAGAACTGGGTTGTAGGATGGCCATTTCCCCTTCTATTAAAGCGATCTCCTCTGTGGCTGGTGTACCTTCAGGATCAAGGCGGGCATAGGATATTTGTTGGCGTGTTAGTAATCTTCCATCCGCTAGGAGATAACCACGAGTGAGGGGTTGATGATCACATTCAGCCACAGTTTTAGAAAAACCATATAAATCTTTTTTCTCCACCCGCGAGCCAAGTTTAGCGCTGACAACTTCTCCATTTAATGCAAAAGATATATCTTTCATTGGTAAGCTGAACTTATATCAACTTTACTATTTTACAGCAATTCCCAATTATTACATAAGATTAGCTTAGGCATTACTGGCATTACCTCATCTACACTCAAGTTAAATCAAGTTGGTGGAGATACTGCGATTGTCTTCAATAATCAAACTTTAGCGACTCTCACTGGGATTCAAGCTAGTAGTTTGAATTTGACAGATCCTAAACAGTTTGTCTTTGCTTAGAATATAATTCACTCCTAGTATACACTGGGGCGTAAGTTAATGATCATCATCTTTTTAGTGATTGAAAATGATTGGTTTATTTACGCCCTGTGGTACTTGTCTATAATCTTACTTGGTTACTTACTTTTGCTTGGTCAAAATAACCATATACTACCTGAGAAACTTGACGAATAAAATCTGTTCCTCTAGGATCATTATTTGGTCTTTGCACAAAAACTCCTGCTAAATAACGCTTACCTGATGGCGTTTCAATAATACCCGCATCCCCTAATATAAACCTGAGTGTCCCTGTTTTGTGCGCTATCTTAGCACCAGAACCTAAACCAGAAGGTAATAAACTTCTATTATGACAACCATTCATAATACCTATTACTTGTAATTGACTTGTATTGGAAAGTAACTGATTATTTTCCATTAAAGCTGATAGTTTTACCAAATCTTTAGCACTGGTTTTATTAGTTCCTTGAAAATCTCCCAGGCGATTTCGCATCACAGTATTTTGCAATCCCCAACTGCGAAATTTTTGATTTAATTGAGTAATTCCACCCAAACGCTCTATGATCATATTTGTGGCGGTGTTATCGCTAATAGTCATCATCCTAGTTGCAGTTTCTAAGAGACTAAACTTACTTCCTAACCGCCCATACTGCATATTTCCCGAACCACCAGCAATATGTTTTTTCCCCATAACCAATGTTTCATCTAATTGAATTTTTCCAGCATCTACTTGCTGAAATAAAGCAACCAAAATTGGATATTTAATTGTACTAGCAGCCGCAAAAGATTTATCGCCATTAATGCTTAAATAATCTCCTGTGTTCAAGTCCATAAAAAAGATACCAGGAGAAAGAAACTTGTAGCGAGCCATTAATGTTTTAATAGGAGTTTGTAGTTCTGAGATTTCTCTTCCCAAAGGAAATATACCAGTGAAGTTATGAGTCTCTATTGGACTGGTATTACTGACAGAATCTGGAGGAATAAATTTAATTTCCGGCAATTGTACACTTGATTTATTTTGACTCCAGCTATTTGGGTTCTCAAGCTGGTTGTTATCAGGATTTGCTTTAACTGGTAGAGATAATAAAAGAGTAGCCGTGATACTAAATAAGATCAATGAATGTAGTTTCATGCAGTTGTATGAGGAGAGGATTGAATTGACTTACAAAAAAAGGGAACAGGGAACAGGGAACAGATAAGAAACACTCATTTGCACCAGTTTAGAGCTTCAGTCAAGAAAAAGATGTTTTTAAAAGATGCGTAGCACGAAAAAAAACAGTGTCATTATTTTAATCTCATGTTTAGAAACATGAGTTTTTTCTGTTCCCTGTTGCTTCTTCCTCTGAAAGATATTTTCTAGATAAGTAAATGAAATCAGGATTGATTGATTTAGGTGTTGTTTTTAGAGGTCATTTTGGGTTATTTTTTTTGATAAGTAATCGGACGGAATTAATGACTCAACTGATTCTTCTGTTTCCCGTTCCCTATCAACTATTGTTGTTTAATTTTGCCCACTCACCTAGTGCGGGAATCTTTGCTAAAATGCCTTTTTTTAAAGGTTCTGGACGTTCTGACCAAGGCAATACACCATCATATTTTGTATAATACTGACTTGCACATTCTAGTACCGCAGATGGACTACTATCTACTGGTAAATCACCAAAGAGATAGGTTGATTTTCCTTCGGCTACAAAAGCAATCACGCAGGAATGACTGCAAGCGCTCATACATTCAACCCCCTGAATGCAGAATTGATTGTGCAATTCACTATCTTGAGCAAGTTCTTGAAGTTGTTTTAGTAGTTGTTCACCTTGACTTTCACCAACCCGCTTACCATCTTGCCACTTACTACCACAAGTAGTACAGACAAATAGATTATGTTTTTGATTGAGCATTGATTTAGAAATGTTGAGGAATAATTCGGAAACGCAGACATAAGAGTTTTTACAATATGGCTACTGTAAAATGTGTAAAGAAGCATAATTAACCGCACACGAAAACGGACAAGATTCACTTGCTGTCATCTTTTCTATTATTGTCAAAATATATCTAACGAAGATAGCAATAAGTCTCACCTATAAAAGCTTCCCACTTTCTTAAGTGCAGGATTGCAAATAATTAAATTGACGGTTAATAATCTCAGAACAGTACACAATTTGTAGGGTTTCTCTGGGGGTCTAAACTGATTAATTCCTATGGAAACATTCATCTAAACCTCCAGGAGACCCCCACCAAAACTGTACTCAGTTTGGTGATGGGAGGAATGGAGGGTTAATTGTGAAACGTCCCTTGAGTAATTTTGTGCGCCAGCACAAACAATGAGAGGGACAGTTGAGCAATTAACAAATCTTTGATTTTCCATATTCGTAACCGTCCTTTTTGTGAGTCTAGTGGTCTTTTTTCAGTGTCTAAGGGAACACCAAAAAATAAATTACCCAATTTTGTGGGATGGGCATACTATGGCTAACGCCACGCTACGCGAACGACAAGCTCAGCACAAGTCCTGCCCGTCCTTGGTAATTAGCGGGCAATTCGTCCCGCACCACAAGAAACTTTTGGGGATTTTTTTAATTGGAAGTCCCTAAAACAAATACTTTGGACATAATATTTTGCTCCGAAGAGCCTCCCATTTCTGGGGTAATGTTAGCTTTGACAATGTTAGAGGTCGGTAACTATCTTAAAAGCACTGGTTTAACCCTTAAGCCTGTTTAACTTTGAAGTTCTAGAGCAGGGAACTAGCTACGCATCCCTTGGTATGTCTTTAACTCTTACCTCTAACGTAGTTCGGTTAAGAACCGAGTCCAACTAGGCTTTTACAAGCCCTCACTTACCCGAAGGGAAGTGATGGGTGGTTGACGGTCTGAATCATCTGTACCACGCAGATGGATGTGAGTTTTTTGCTTTCGGCGGGCATTCTGACTTAGAGAATAAATCTCCTTACATCTGCGGGACAGTGCCGGATTTACACCAGACTTTCCCCCTTGCGTTTAATGACTGTTTCCCATTAAAACCGATTCAGTTGCGAGAATACTATATTTTTTATGTCTTGTCAATAGACAAGGGAGGATAATTCTGTTTATTGTTTTGCCCAGAGGCTGAATGAAGTATCATTTTTTTATGCTGTTGAGAAGATAAAAAAGGGATTATTTACAGTAAATTGTTAATTAAACTCTTTGTGGAAATTAGATATGCAGCTTCAAGAAGCCTCTAACGTTGCCGTCATTGTTGGTGAAAATGCGGTTACTGTTGCTCAATTACCTTGTGTGTGGCAGGATATTGCTAAGGGCAGGGCAAATGTCAGATTTAGTAATCCACAAGTCTATGTAGAAATGGCGCAGTTGTTTCAATATAAACTGCAATATGGTGATGTTGATTTGTTTAATGACCGCCCCCAGTTATTTCGGCTAATACCTTCATTCTCTGAGTTATTTGGGCAACTGGCATGGGAAACTCTGGAATTCTACGGTCACGACTTTATGATTCACAACTATCCAAACTTTAAGGCAGTTTTGCATAATTGTGAGTCAAAAGGTTCTGAGTACAATAATGAGGTCAAGGTAGCTCGCATTGGTTTGGAACTTTTTGATGAATTTGGATATGATTTACCAGCTAGTTTCTATCATGTGCATTTAGCCCCAATTTATCGAGATCATGTGTTTGAAGAACGGGCTTTAAGATTTGATCAAAGAGATATAGAACATAAGCGTTCGTGGGATGCTATTCTACACGCAGGTAAGGTATTTGCAATGCAAATGAAGGTGCAAAGTATAGCATCTAAATACGGTTTTACTTATCAACATGGCTGTGGTTGTAACTCCCATTTATCTTCTATTGATGAGTCTTCTGGTGCATTTGAGTATGAATTAAGTTTGGAGAAACGTCAACGCTGGATTCGGAGTTTTATCTGGACAGCTTGGTATGAATATGCAATGTTTCCCATTGTCCCGAATACTAGTTATCTTGTCTAAGTAGGGTTTGCTGAAACAGTTATCTGTGAAGGCAGGTATACTGAAAACGGTTCATAATTTAACCAAATATGAAACCCCTCTCTCCTTTTGACCTCTCCCTAACCCTCTCCTAAGAGGAGAGGGAAAAGGAATAATATTTAATACTGGAGAGGCTTTGAACTTGTTCTTTAGACTTCTCCGGTAAAGATTGTAGAGACGTTCCATGGAACGTCTCTACAAGGGTTTCAAACGACGCACATTTAATTCTCGGAGATGTGTTTTGTATGATAAAAAAGTCCAGCTTCTAGCCGTTTTGAGTATAAGTAGGTGAACACAATAAGTAATTGGACAAAAATATTTACAGTCATTGCGAGCGAAGGGAAGCAATCACAACCCTTGGAATTGCTTCATTTCACTTCGTTCCATATGGCTAACGCCACGCTGCGCTAACGCAATGACATTGTGTAATTAATTCTGTCTCACTACTTAAAACCAAACTGTGTAAAGAAACGTAAAATGGCTGAAAACTTCTTTACTCTTGCGTCTTGCCTTGCTATAACGACAATTTTCAACGCCAACCTACTTATTAGAGGCAGAGCCTCATCAGCTGCATTCCTAGTCAGAGACTAGGAACGAGATGTGGTAGGAATTTAAGCGTGATACTTAATCAAGGAACAATCAAGACGGGACAGGGAGAAAGGTTAATTACCCGTGCGGTAACGCTATCAGTTGCGCCTTCATCCGTTAAGCCTATTCCTCGACAGCCCATGATAATTAAACTGGCTTCAACTTCATCAGCAACATCACAAATAGTAAAAGCTGGTTTACCTTGTCTTTCTAGTAATTCGGCTATGATTCCTTGTCCAGAAAATAAAGCCTGGGCATTTTCTAGGAGTTTGGCAACTGCTTCTGGAGATACCATAGGACTGGTAGCCGGTGCTTCTGAATCTGGCTCTTCAACGACTGAAAGCAGAATTAAGCGACTGCCATAGGTTTGCACAATATTGGCAACTATATCAGCGGCCTCTCTGGCTTCTCGACTTTGATCAATGGGAAATAGAACTGTTTTAAACATATCTCACCTCTGCACCCCTCACTCCGGTAAAATCTTGATGGTCATATTTTGAAGACAATAACAGAAAAGTAATCAGGAGAGTTTGGCTGTGTCTAAAAAAAGTTTAGCAAGTTTATCTGCGGCTGATATATCTGGAAAACGCGCTTTGGTACGGGTTGATTTTAACGTGCCTGTGGATGATCAAGGCAACATCACTGATGATACTCGGATTCGGGCGGCGTTGCCAACTATCCAAGATTTGACCCAAAAGGGTGCTAAGGTCATTTTAGCAAGTCATTTCGGTCGTCCCAAGGGTGTAGATGAGAAATTACGTTTAACTCCCGTCGCTAAACGTCTGTCTGAGTTGTTAGGACAAGAAGTTGTCAAAACTGATGACTGTATTGGTGATGATGTGGCGGCTAAGGTTGGCGCATTGGCAAATGGTCAAGTGCTGTTGTTGGAAAATGTCCGCTTCTACAAGGAAGAAGAAAAAAATGATCCCGCATTTGCGGAAAAATTGGCTGCTAATGCTGATTTTTATGTAAATGATGCGTTCGGTACTGCACACCGCGCCCACGCTTCTACTGAGGGTGTAACTAAGTTTCTGAGTCCTTCTGTGGCTGGTTATTTGGTTGAGAAGGAATTGCAATATTTACAAAGTGCGATTGAAGTACCTCAGCGTCCTTTGGCGGCTATTATTGGCGGTTCTAAGGTTTCTAGCAAAATCGGTGTGATTGAAACTTTGTTGGAAAAGTGCGATAAGTTGATCATCGGCGGTGGGATGATTTTCACCTTCTACAAAGCCCGTGGGTTGAGTGTTGGTAAGTCTTTGGTGGAAGAAGATAAACTGGAGTTAGCGAAGTCTTTGGAAGCTAAGGCTAAAGAACGTGGTGTGGCTTTGTTGCTACCTACAGATATTGTCTCCGCTGATAAGTTTGCTCCTGATGCTAATGCTACTACTGTCAGCATTGAAAATATCCCTGCCGATGGTATGGGTTTAGATATTGGTCCTGATTCTATCAAGGTTTTCCAAGCGGCTTTGGCTGATTGCAAGACTGTGATTTGGAATGGACCTATGGGTGTGTTTGAGTTTGATAAATTTGCTGCGGGTACAGAAGCGATCGCACATACTCTAGCAGAAATCGGCAAAACCGGCGCAACTACCATTATCGGTGGTGGTGACTCTGTAGCGGCTGTGGAAAAGGTCGGTTTAGCTGACCAAATGAGCCACATTTCTACTGGTGGTGGTGCTAGTTTGGAGTTGTTAGAAGGTAAGATCTTACCTGGTATTGCAGCTTTGGATGAAGCATAATTGAAAAGGGTGAAGGATGAAGTTTTTGGCTTTGTCCTTCATTCTCTGCAATTAACCAAATTAAGGAAAACAATATGCAAGTACAAACTCGCAAACATATTTACACCCCTGAAGAATATTTAGAACTAGAGGAAACAGCACTTTATAAAAGCGAATATCGGGATGGAGAAATTATTCCTATGACTGGTGGAACTGGTAATCATAATAAAATTACACTAGCTATTGCGGCGATTTTACTATATGCCATGAGACGCAAAAATAATGAAGTTTTTATGGGAGATATGCGTTTATGGATTCCACAATTTAAAGAATATACTTATCCTGATGTGATTGTAACTGATGGGAAACCTATTTATGCAGGTAAAAATAATACTACTGTGACTAATCCTTTGTTAATTGTTGAGGTTTTATCTAAATCTACAAAAAATTATGACCAAGGTGATAAATTTACTTTTTATCGTTCTATTCCACAATTTAAAGAATATGTTTTAGTGGAACAAAATCAATATCAAGTAATGCACTATAGCAAAACTAATGAAGGAGAATGGATTTTTCGAGAATATAAATCTGAAAATGATATTGTTAAGTTGCAACATCTTGATTTTGAAATTAGTTTAATTGACATTTATCAAGATGTGAATTTTGAGGATAGGGAATAAATAATGCTATCTATTCAAAAAATTGTTTAATTGTGAGTCATGAAAATCGAAAGTATCCATCTAAAAAACTTTAAAGCTTTCAAAAATGTGGAAATTAAAAAAATTCCTAAAATGTGCGCTTTTGTGGGTGCAAATGGTACTGGTAAAACCACAATTTTTAATGTATTCAGTTTTTTAAAAGATGCTTTAGGGAACACCAAAAAATAAATTACCCAATTTTGTGGCTTACTCTTATGAGAATATTTCTCTGATATTGGCAAAAGAACTGAATTTATTATCCAAGTTCCCATCAAACAAGCAGCTAAGAAAATCACTTACTCAAATTAATACTTCTAAGTCAGTTAAACCGCTGGCAATATTAATATATAACACATTTATCATTATATATAATTATTTAGTATCGCTAATACAAACAATATAAGCTACTAACCAAGGCTTTATTAAGTTTAGCTGAAGCATGGAAAATAAGACTTAATTTCCTGCCACCTTCTCCGTCAAAACACTAATATAAAATTATACATTTTGAAATATTGACCAAAAATAGGCAAAATCTTTCCCGAAAAGAAATCTATCTAAGGAAACATTTCGATAATTTATGGTATATAGGTTAAATGTTTGTAGTCCATAGTCAAAGAAGTTTTCATTAAAAGCATGATTACTTCAACGTTTTGACTAAAATCCTCACAACGCAAAAGCCATGAATTAATGCACCAAAAATCCATCTGGTTATTGGTTGGATGATTCTTAATATCTACTCTCTCAGGAATAGAGATAATTTTGCTAGTGACAAATTTTTATTTCCCAAGATATATGAAGCACCGATTCAGTTATGAAAAAATTAGAGGCTGCTAATTAATCATAAAAATCACTGATTCTCCCAGACTCATTTTTGACAAATTAGAAAATTTATAATTATGGAAAATTAACCCTCAGCAATGTCCTCAGCATTAACCAAGACTTAAAAAATTACTTTCAACATTTCTTCTACTCTTGCTAAAATCACAAATCTCGTTCCATGATGATTTCACAATTTATCAAAAAAGAGTATTTATAAAGAATCACAAATTTGCTATTCTTAACTGCAATATTAACCTGTGTCACAATTCCCCCCCCATTCTACTGATAGCAATAGCAGCACCACCGATGTCACTCCTGTAGTGGCACTCAAGGAACTTGTGTCCAGGCTGCATCGAGAACAAAATAAAATTCAAGACTTACTGAGTTCTTTAGGATTTGCCCTCAGAAGCTTTAATAATTTAAATCAGTTTTTGGAACTGATTCCCCTCATGGCTACCAGAGTCACAGATGCAGAAGGTAGCGCACTTTTTCTTTATAAACCCAATGGACAAATTAGATTAGAACAACTACATTGGCAGGATACTCAGCAAAGAAAAATTATTAGAAAAGCCCTAGAAACTGCTAGTAGTCAAATTACTCTTTTATCTAACTCAGGTCCTGCTGCTATTTCCACAGGAATTCTAGATGACCAAATGCACGCTGTTTTAGGTCCAGATGTGCAAATCTTTGGCACAGCTATTTTAGTCAAGCATACAGAAAGAGGTTGGCTGTACGTTTTGAGTCGAGATCCTGAATATAGTTGGACAGAAACCAGACAAAAATTAGTGCGGTTAGTAGCAGACCAGACAGCAGTGGCAATTGACAATGATGAACTGTCTGTAGAATTAAGAAAAAAAGAACGTTTAGACCAAGAGTTAGAAATTGGTGCAGAAATTCAACGCCGACTTTTACCGCGTCAATGTCCCAATATTCCTGGGTTATCAATAGCCGCCCGTTGTAAACCGGCTAATCAAGTTGGTGGTGATTACTATGATTTTATTCCCACTAATCAAAACCAGTTAAAATCTAAACCACAAGCATCTCCAGAAAATGCTAGTTGGGGTTTGGTCATTGGGGATGTCATGGGTAAAGGTGTTCCCGCGGGTTTAATTATGACGATGTTGCGGGGAATGTTGCGGGGTGAAGTATTACATGGTAATTCCCCAGCCGGGATTTTACAAAATTTGAATCGGGTAATGTATGCGGATTTGGAAAATTCTCACCGCTTTGTCACCATGTTTTATTCCGAATATGACCCACAAACGCGGATTTTATCTTATAGTAATGCCGCCCATAATCCCCCCTTGTGGTGGCACGCAGCTACAAAAACTGTGAGTCAATTGGATACATTGGGGATGTTAATTGGTTTAGATGCCAATAGTGAATATGAAAATGCACAAGCACAGTTAGAAGTCGGGGATACAGTAATTTATTATACTGATGGTTTGACGGATGCAGCGGCGGCTGGAGGCGATCGCTTTGATGAAGATAATTTTGTTACATCCTTCAGAACAGCCTGTAAGTATTGCAACAGTCCCCAGGAAATTGTCGAATATCTCTTTGACCAAGTTGAACAATTCATTGGTTCTGATAAACGAAATACCGATGATATGACATTAGTTGTTATGCAAATTGTCTGATAGATTAGCGCCAAATTTTGAGAATATTAATGTATTTGTATAAAAATTATTCAATTTATTAATCTGCGCCAACTTTCATATAAACATAAAAAAGCAGAAATCAGAGAAATACATTTAATAAAATATTTCCTGCTGTCATATATAACAAAATTATCCAAAAATACCCAATAATACCCCCTGTATTCCCGATTTAATTAATCGAGAAAACATTAGCCATCAACCGATTCACAAAATTTGAGGCTATGATCAGAATAGAAGCATTAGAATTTTAGTCGCTGTTGATTATTCCCAGCCTCAACACTGGATTAATTGACACATCACGAGGTCTTATGAAAACTCAAAAATGTCCCACTTGTCAAGGTGAATTAGAAACTAAGCAAATTGAAAAAATGCTAAAAGGAGGCAATAACACCGCCGTTATCCATGTAGAAGCAGAAGTTTGTTCAAAATGTGGAGAAAAGCTCTATAAACCAGACGTTGTTAATCAATTTACTCAAATTCGTGCCAAACTCAGAAACCAAGAAACCGAAGATTTTCAAGTTATTGGTCAATCTTTCCGCGTTTCTGTTTAATTGATTAAGTAAAGAAAGCTGAAGAATTTTATTCTAAGTTGGATGATTTTACATCTTGTAACTGGCAGAGGCAATTATACTTAAGTCTTAAAAATGGGTGGCCCGGGATTCGAACCCGGAACAAATCGGTTAAAAGCCGAGTACTCTACCGTTGAGTTAGCCACCCTTTTGCTGTTTTTCCAACTTTATCAATATACCATCAACAGCTATGGTTTTGTCAAGGGGTTTCTAGAAAAAATTTGCCGTTAACCGAAAAGAAGCAGTACAACTGGCTCCAGGCGCTAACATAGTCAGGTTTTCACCAGTGTTGAAAGCATTGCGGGTGGCACTCCAAGGCTCTAGACAGTAGAATTCTTTGCCCTTGACAGTCCAAAACACTAGCCAGGTAGTGAAATCATCGTAATCTAGGGTTAGCTTCAAGCTGCGGCTATTATCTGTGACTGTGGCTGATTTACTGGTGAGTCCCCCAAAAGCAAAATCAATTTCATCTTGGTTAAAGTCGAATTTGCCGTCAAAGGTGTGAAACTCCTTAGTTTTGTTATCTTGATATCGTGTAGAGGGAAGTTCCACTTCTAGCTGATTTTTATCCCCACAGAGAAAATAAGGATGGAAACCAGCGGAAAATGGCATAGGAGTGGATGAAAGATTTTTATATTCCTGACGCACTACTAAAGTATTGCCTTGGAGTTCGTAGGTAAAAGCGAGTTGAAAATCAAACGGATAAACTGCCTTTGTTTCTTCGTTGCTGTTGAGAACTACAGTCACACTAGCTTTATCTGCTGTATTTTGCGCTGTTGCTGTCCAAGGCAATTCACGAGCAAAGCCATGTTGTTTAATGGTATACTCTTTTCCATCAACGCTGTAAGTATTATCAGGTAAATTACCGCAAAGAGGAAACAAAATGGGATTACCACCTCTAACGCTCAAATCAGGATGGGTAAAGCGTTCAGCGTCTAGGTAAAATATTTCTTGACCTTGCACCAGCCAACGAGTAATGATACCACCTCTTTCTGGGACGACTTCTATTTGTGTACCAGCGGTTTTATCAGACAGGATGTAGGTTTTGTATTGTTGTTCTTGAATCTCAATGGTAAACATAATAGCCAGTAGATTGGTGTGGTAATTTGTGCTTATGAACAGGCAAGAGGAAACTGGCAATACATATTGCGATTTTTCTACCTTTCTCCCCAATTGTAGGTTGTCGTGCTAACAAATTCCACCATGATCATTTGATCTCAAACCTGTAAGAAATTTAAACTCAAGTCTTTACCACATCTCGTTCCTAGTCTCTGACTAGGAATGCAGTTGATGAGGCTCTGCCTCTAAATCTTAATTGAAGGCAGAGCCTTCTTGAATTTATTCCCAGTCAGAGACTGGGAACAAGATAAAAATGGCGATCGCACTAGGATACAATACAATCGAGGGCGCAGACCCTGCGCCCCTACGGGCTTTGCGATTTGCTGACTGGATCTCACAAAGAGTGCATACCGCTATGCTCAAACTCTTACTCTCTGCGCCTCTGCGCCTCTGCGTGAGAAAAAAATCATACCTTCAATCTATTTTTGATATTCCCTGATTACCCAGTCCCCAGTCCCCAGTCCCCAATCTAAACGTCTTCAGCAAAAATGAAGCGATATAACTCGCTAGGATCTGGTTCAGGGCTAGTTTCCGCAAATCTAACTGCTTCGTCTATCACAGCCTGAATTTTCTTTTCCACATCCTTCAATTCTGCTTCTGTGGCGAGATTTTGTTCCACCAAATAAGCAGCTAACTTCTTAATGGGGTCACGCGCAAACCAAAATTCTTTTTCTTCCTTGCTGCGAAGTTCGTCTGGGTCAGCGAGAGAGTGACCCCGGAAGCGATAGGTCATGGCTTCGATTAAGGTTGGACCTTCACCAGCACGGGCGCGGGCTACGGCTTCTTGTGCTACCTGACGGACAGCTAAAACATCCATTCCGTCAACTTCCACACCCACCATGTTAAACACACTGGCTTTTTTATAAATTTCTGGTTGGGAAGTGGCGCGTTCGTGAGCCATACCAATTGCCCACTTATTATTTTCTACCACAAAAAGAATCGGCAATTTCCATAAAGCTGCCATATTCAATGTTTCAAAAAATTGACCGTTGTTAGCAGCGCCGTCACCAAAGAAGCAAGCGGTTACTTGGTCGGCGGTTTTGTCTCCCAGAACTTCCCGACGGTATTTAGATTGGAAAGCTGCACCAGCAGCCACAGGAATACCTTCGGCTACGAAAGCATAACCACCTAATAGGCGATGTTCAGCAGAAAACATATGCATTGAACCACCGCGCCCTTTACTGCAACCTGTGGCTTTACCAAATAATTCTGCCATGACTTCGCGGGCGGGGACTCCGGCGCTTAAAGCATGAACGTGGTCACGGTAGGTACTGGAAACGAAGTCTTCACCGGGACGCATTGCACCTTTAATAATGCCGCTACAAACTGCTTCTTGTCCGTTGTACAGGTGGACAAATCCAAACATTTTTCCTCTATAATACATTTCGGCACATTTATCTTCAAATAAACGCCCTAATGTCATGTCTTCATATAAGCCTAGTCCTTCTTCTTTGGTGATTTGGACTGTGGCAGTATTAAATGTGGGTAATGTGCGCTCTTGAGCCATGCTGGTGAAGTATTCCTATTGTAAAAGTTAAAGTTAAGTTTGTCTTTGTTTACGTTAGCTATAAATTAGCCGGCGTTGACAAAATTAATTTATCAAAACCTATTTTATATGGTAACAATCAGGATAACTGGCTTTCTGCATAGCGATTAACAATTAGGTAGGTTGGCGTTGAAAATTGTCGTTATGGCAAGGCAAAAGGCAAGAGGCAAGAGGCAAGAGTGAAGAGGGTTTGGGCGATTTTACGTTTCTTTACACAGTTTGGTTTTATTGTGTTCACCTACTTAATGTAATTTCATCAAGTAAATGAAGCCGCATGAAATAAGATTTTAAGAATAATTAAACGCAGATAAACGCAGATAAACGCAGACATGATAATTCTGTGCAGTAACTGACCACTGACCACTAACCACTGACAACTGACAACTGACAACTACTTACCTGTGAGTTTCACTAGTCCAATCCCACCAAAGTATAGTCCTAAGACTGCTCCTGCTAAAAGACTTTGAGTGAGAGGGTCGGTGGAAGGTGTGAGTATTGCTCCTAAAACTACTGCTGCCATGATGACATAACGCCAGCCTTTTAACATAATTTTTGAGGAGACAATTCCCAAGGTAGCCAGCAAGATTTGAATGACGGGAACTTGAAATGCTAGTCCTGTGGTAAATAACAATAACAGCACAAAGTCAAAATATTTGTCAATTGACCACAGTTGCTCTACAACATCAGCACCATAGTTAATGAAGAATTGCAATGCGGCGGGGATGAGTGCAATGTAGGCGAAGATTAAGCCGCATACAAATAATATGCTTGAACCTAGCACTACGGGAATGACTAACCGCCGTTCGCGCACGGTGAGACCAGGAAGTACAAATTGAATGATTTGATAAAGAATGAAGGGTGTGGTCAGGATTAAACCACCATAGGCGGCAACTTTCATGGAGACAAAGAAAAATTCTCCGGGGGCTAATTGCAGAAATTTTACGCCGTGAGCGGGGATTTCTAGTAGCTGGACTAGGGGTTTAACTACGATAAAACAACCGATAATACCCACTGCCACTACTATGAGGGAATAGAAAATTCTTTGTCGCAACTCTTCCAGATGGTCGAAAATGGACATTTCCACTTCACCTGGTAATTCATCTAGGGGGCTGATAGATGGTTCTGGGTCTGAGTTAGGGGATTTGATTGTATCTACGTCTTGTGAAGAGGTCATGAGTAAGAGGAGTGGGAATCGGTTGTTAGGCAATCTTTGTTAACTATTCTATAAGGAATAGGTCTGAAAACTCTTGAAGTTGTCAATAGACATCTCCAAAAAAGATGGTAGAGACGTTACATGGAACGTCTCTACAAGGGTTTCAGGTCACGCATATTTAATTTCTGGAGATATCTAATGAGTCAGGAAAATTAACTTTAAGCAAAAGCTCAATTTATTCCCTTGCGGAGTATAACTTCTTCTAAATCCTCCTGATAGCGCAGCGTGGCGTTAGCCATACTCCTGAATGGGCGCAGTCCCTGCGCCCCTACCTCCTGATAGCGCAGCGTGGCGTTAGCCATACTCCTAGTAGTTCGTCAAATTTATTTTGACGGGTAATGATCGGAAAAAACTTCTGTTCTTCCCTCCTCTGCTCCTGCTGATTGCCTTCACCCGTCATTTTCGGGTTGACAGACAACTTATTCAGCAAACCTATTTATTTTTAGTAATATTTATATCTTTGATTTTATTTTTATATTTGTAATTATTTTTTGCTTAAAAGTATTAATTAGTACAATAATTTTTTCTGGCACTATTAATTCATTAATACTTATTTATTAAGTATTAATTTAGAACTCAGTATGAGTTGGTGAATATTAATTAGCTATATCCCCTGTGATGAGTCATTTTTTCATGATTACGAAAAAATAATCTCTGGTGGTGATTAGATATAACTGTGTTTTAGATTACGTCGTTTATTTAATGACGCATAATATCTATTTTTGTTTCTGGTCAAAAAAAGATTTTTTTCTCCGGGTTTTTCTCAGAGAATTTGTACAGATAGAAAGAACGTTATCTTGTGGTTAAATTAACTCTGCCAGGGGGGTAAGAGTTAATTTAGCAGTCATAAATCTAACTTTGGATTTATGAATCAATGAAAACAATAACTTGTTTGTTCATTCTGAGATAAATCAAGGATGTAGTTGGGTAATATCCAACACTAGTCTAGATTAGTCTTTGCAATGAATAGACAAGATAAACTAATGCGCTTTAAGTTTGCATTGTTTGTGGTGTCTTGTTTGATGCTATGGGCAGATTTTTTATGGCAATTTTGAGAACCATTAGCTGATTCACAAGTTTTCATTGACCAGGATGATGTTGTTGATTACGCAATAGCATTCTGAGTTGAGTTTTGATATGAAAAAAACAATTGGTTTAGGACTAATGGTGTTGTCTGTCTATCTGTACAATTCCAGTGCTTGTTTTGCAGGGAATAAGCTGTCCATTGACAATGCAGGGGTAAGAATCGGAAATTATTCTCAATCACAGTTAGTGGTGGGTATGTCTGCTAGAGATGAACAATCAGGTGACTGTATTCGTAAGGGTAAATGCAAGGATTAATATGCTTCGATGACAAAGTAATAATTGCAGTTGAGGCTACGTAATTAGTGTTTGACTAGATTTGTCAGAACATCAAGTTTTTTATCAACTTTCAATATTTTGCCTGTTTTGGGTTGCTTCTGTAGAGGGAGTGATTCAATTGTTGTGGCGGTTATCAGTTGGATGCAATACAATTTAGTCATTCAGGGCGGGGTTTCCCTACCCTACAGTTTTTTGCTTATGTCCTTTACAGCACTTTCTTCTCTTATGAGGTAGACATAGCGGGCATCTTGCCCGCACCAAAAGAGTTTCATCATTAATATCTGTACCTAATAACATCGGGAACTGCTGTATGTCATCAGTGTAAATTTTAATGTAAGTAAATTGCTTTGGTGACTGGGTGGGGTGAGGCTGTGAAGAAAAAGATAAAATTAGTTATATTTACATACCAAGTTGTTGCGGATATGTCTAGTTTTCCGTTGTAAAAAAGATTGTGACAGATGATGTTGTGACAATTACAGCGTGAATTGGATTTTTTATGCTTTTTAATGTAGAAAGATTTTATCAGGCTTGTAATCCTTCCCGTCCCTTGATGATTGAGAATGTAGACGACCGGATGTATTATATTGATTTTACTTCAGTCCGGGGTGGGAAGATCATTGAAGCTCTGCTGCGGACTATTACTAAGATATCTCCAAATACGCCAACCTGTCAGTTATTTACAGGACATTTGGGCTGTGGAAAATCTACGGAATTATTAAAACTCAAGGCTGAGTTGGAAGCGCAGGATTTTCATGTTGTCTATTTTGAGTCTACTCATGTTTTGGAAATGGTAGATATAGATATTACAGATATTCTGTTAGCGATCGCTGGTTTGGTGAGTAAAAACTTGGAAGCGATGAAACTGCGTGTCCAGCCTAGTTACTTTACTAAGTTGTTTGGGGAGTTGGTAGATTTTCTGCAAACTCCTTTAGACTTGGGAGTAGAAGCCGAGTTATCTGTGGGAATTGCTAAAATTACGGCAAAAACCAAAGAAAGCCCTCAGTTACGCAGACGGTTAAGAGACTATCTAGAACCACGCACAGAAAATATCTTACAATCAATTAATAAAGAACTGTTAGACCGGGCTAATTTGGAGCTAAAAGCCAGAGGGAAGAAGGGATTGGTGGTGATTGTGGATAACTTGGATAGGGTGGCGGTTCGTCCTTTACCTTCTGGGCGATCGCTTCCCGAATACTTATTCATTGATCGAGGAGAACAATTAAGAAAATTACATTGTCATGTGGTTTATACAATTCCCTTAGCCCTGACATTTTCCAATGAAAGCGCCCAATTACAACACCGTTTAGGAGGTGGAGTCGCACCGAAAGTATTACCGATGATTCCCGTGCGTCAACGTTGTGGAGAAATTCATACCGAAGGACTGGGATTGATGCGCCAAATGGTCTTAGCCAGAGCCTTTCCTGATATGTTACCAGGCGATCGCTTAAATTTAGTTACTCAATTATTTGATAACTTAGAAACTCTGGATCGTTTATGTCTGATTAGTGGTGGTCATGTCCGCGACTTATTAGGATTACTATTTGATTGTTTGCGAGAACAAGATCCACCTTTTGATCGCCAATGTGTAGAATTAGTAATTCAAAGACAACGAGATTACCGGGCTAATGCCATTGATATGGAAGAAAGTGAATTAATCTTGCAGGTACTTCAAGATCAACGAGTTAGAGGCAATGTAGAGTACGATATTTTATTACGCAGTTTATTCATATTTGAATATCGTGATCACCAAGGAGTGTGGTTTGCAGTTAACCCAGTTTTAGCAGAAATGGAAAAATTTAAATTATGCTTAAAAGACAGCAAGCAGAGAATATAATCGCTGCTAACCAACAGTCTTTACGTAGTTTAGAAAGAGCAATTACCTTTTCTAAAAATCAGTTTTCAGTTATTTTACTGTGCTGTAACTACGAATTCCTGCGAGATATTATCCAGCAGCAACTAGCAATTAATGGTTGGGGAAATGAGCGCATTCAAAGTATTACTTTAGATAAAAAAACTACAAGTTTATATACAACAATTCAATCACAACTTACCATTGATCAACCTGCTGGATTAATGATTATGGGGTTTGAATCAATCTATGAAATAGATGATCTCTTGCGTTCCATTAATCAAGTCCGAGACGAATTTCGTAAACGTTATCAAACCCCAATAATTTTTTGGGTAAATGATCAAGTTTTACAAAAAATCATGCGGTTAGCTCCCGATTTTGCGAGTTGGGCAGCTACACCAATTAGATTTGAAATGACTTCTATTGGATTACTAGAATTTCTCCACCAAGAAACTGACGATTTATTTACAAGAGTCTTACAAAGTAATTATGCTCAAGTTCATACTGTCACCTTAGAACAAGTATGGATTAGTAGCGACCAACTCCATTATGCAATTAGAGAATTGTATGATAGGGGGATTGGAATCGAAGCAGAATTAAATGCTAAGTTAGAATTTATTTTTGGCATAGATGATTATGTCAATAATCGGATTGATTCTGCCTTAAATAACTTTCAGAAAAGTTTGCCTTTTTGGCATCATCAAGAAGATTTAGAACTGACAGAATATGCAACTGATATAACAGCAGGATTATCTAATTCATCTTGTGCTGATTTTTTAAAACAGTCAATTTTATTATTTTATATTGGATTATGTTACTGTCGTCTTGCCGAACAAAACCCCAAATCAAGAGAAACATATTGGCAATCAGCCAAAACATATTTTCAGCAATGTTTACAAACATTTGAAATTGCTGGACGGATAGATTTAGTTTCAGAATTTATTGACCAATTATTAGAAGTCTTATATAGCTTAAAATCATGGAAAGAATTACAAGTTGTCGCTAAAAAATCCCTAGAATTACATAAAATATATGGTAGAAGAATTCAATTAGCTTGTGATTATGGTTTTTTAGCACAGGTAGCCGTACATAATTCAAACTGGATACAAGCTAGTATTTTAGGGCATATATCACTACTACAATTAGAAACAGCAAAAAATCACCCAGAATCAAATAATTATTTATTTCCTCTGATATTAGAACAAATTTATTTATTAACTTTAGCCAAAGCCCTCAATCATCTAAAACAAATAACGGTAGCAGAAGAATATATAAATACAGCATCTCAACAACTATCATCAGCCTTAGAGAACAGTGAACATCAATATGATCCCCATCGTTACATTCGCTTATTACATAATTTAAGATTATTATACTTTCAAATAGGACACTATCTTCAAGCCTATATTATTAAACAAAAGCTCCATTCTGTAGAACAACAATATGGTTTTGTCTCCTTTATTGGGGCTGGGCGGTTACAACCTCAAAGACAAGTCACCAACCCCACTTTAATATCTACATTTGGTAGTAATAGTATAGCCTTAGAAATTGCCGCTTCTGGTAGAGAATCTGATGTTAATCGCTTAATTGGTAGAATTAGTCGTGCAGACCAAAAATTAATAGTTATTCATGGACAGTCAGGTGTTGGTAAAAGTTCTACTGTCACTGCTGGCTTAGTTCCCGCACTACAAAACCGCGCTATTGGTGATCAAATTGCTGTACCAGTTGTCCTCCAAGTTTATACAGATTGGTTAGGAGAATTAGGAAAATCTTTTACCAAAGCTATGTTAGAAATGGGGAAACTATCAGCCATTGAAACAGAATCTCGATCTAAGTTTTGTCCTCTGATAACTGCTAATGACATTTTACAACAATTACGAGAAAATGCAGATAATCATTTAATTACAGTTTTAATTTTTGACCAATTTGAAGAATTTTTCTTTGGTTATACAGATTTTCACGAAAAACAAGCATTTGATCAATTTATTAGTAATTGTTTAAGTATATCTTTTGTGAAAGTTATTTTAACTTTGCGCGAAGATTATTTACATCGCCTTCTAGATTTTAGATATCTCTCATCAATTGAGGCAATTAATAATAATATTCTTGATAAAAATATTCGTTATCAACTGAATAACTTTTCTCCTGAAAATGCCAGAAAAATCATTCAAAAATTAACTGAACGTTCACATTATTACTCCCAAGTCAAATTAGAACCAGATTTAATTGATGCTTTAGTTGCGGATTTGTCTTCAGAACTGGGTGAAGTTCGTCCGATAGAATTGCAATTGGTAGGCGCACAATTACAAGATAAATATATTACTACTCTTGCACAGTATGAACCCTATCGTCCCAATAAGTTAATTCAAACATATATTCAAGAATTAATTAAAGAATGTGGGAGAGAAAACGAACGGGCTGCTCTCTTAGTTTTATACTTATTAACAGACAATAATAACAAAAGACCTTTTAAAACCCGTGCAGAATTAACATTAGAACTCTCAGAGTTAGAAGATTCTAGTAAATTAGAGTTAATTTTAGATATTTTAATTCGCTCTGGGTTAGTTGTGATATTTCCCAATGTTCCTGAACGCTATCAATTAATTCATGATTATTTAGTCAGCTTAATTCGTCATTTACAACGACAAGAATCTGGATTACAGGTACAAATTAATACATTACGGGATAAAGTTAGAAATAGTTATCAAGAAATTGAACGTCTTAAAAGTGAATTAAGAAAAAATCAAAACGGTTTTAATTTAGAACATATCCACAATCCCCAAGGAGATAATTTACTGTCAGAATTACGAGAATTACGCAAGCGAGAAGAAGAAAGTCAAGCAGAAATCCAACATTTGCGAACAGAATTAAAAGAAAAAGAGTTGATTGCAAAATTAGCCGATAGCCAGGAAAAACAACGTTTAACTGCAATTAGATTAAATATTGCTCTAAAAATAGCCTTAACAGCTTCTATTATTGCTATCTTTGGCTTAACTACTTCTGTGATTACGTCTACAGATAGTGAAATGAAAACTCTAAGTGCGTCCAGTGAGGCTTTATTTGCTTCTCAAAAAGGTATTGATGCCCTTAAAGAAAGTTTAAAAGCAGGGAGAAAATTAAAAAAAACTCTATGGAGAAATACTTTTACTCAAGAAAGGGTATTAACTGCACTATATCAAGCGGTTTACGGAGTCAAAGAACGTAACCGCCTAGAAGGTCATTTATCGGGGGTGAGAATGGTGACATTTAGTGCTGATAAATCTTTAATAGCTTCAGCTAGTGCAGATACAACAATTAATCTTTGGAGTCCTAATGGAATTTTAGTGAGGACTTTATCAGGACATGATGATGTGATAAATAGTCTATCTTGGTCCCCTGATAGTCAAATGTTAGCTTCTGCTAGTCAAGACAAAACAATTAAACTGTGGAATCGAAAAGGTAAACTCGTAAAAACCTTACTCGGTCATACATCTGTAGTAAATAGTGTGAGTTTTCATCCTCATGAAAAAATTATCGCATCTGCTAGTACAGATCAGACTATCAAACTTTGGAGTCAAGAAGGTAAGCTACTAAAAACTTTAGTAGGTCATAAAGATGCTGTTTTAGCTGTAGCTTGGTCACATGATGGTAAAATCCTTGCTTCTAGTAGTGCTGACAAAACAATAAAATTGTGGAGTCGAGAAGGTCAGTTACTCAAAACTTTGTCGGAGTATAAAGATGCTGTTGTCGCTATAGATTGGTCTCCTAATAGTGAAATTCTTGCTTCTGCTAGTATGGATAAAAAAATCAGATTATGGAGTCGAAAAGGTCAATTACTCAAAACTCTTTCTGGACACAGCAGCGGTGTTATTAGTGTTGATTTTAGTAATGATGGACATACTCTGGCATCTGCGAGTATGGATGAAACAATTAAAATTTGGAGTCTTGATGGTAATTTAGTAGAAACTCTGAGAGGACATAATAGTTGGGTGAATAGTGTCAGTTTTAGCCCTGATGGACTAACTCTAGCATCTGCTGGTAGGGATAAAAATATTATTTTATGGCGTTGGGATAGTCTGACTTTGCATCATCCCCAAACTAATGATGATTGGGTGACAAGTATTAGTTTTAGTCCTGATAGTAATGCTATTGTTGGTGGTTGTCTGGATAAAACAATAAAAATCTGGAATCGAGATGGTAAATTACTAAAAATATTCACGGGTCACAATGATCAAGTTTGGGGTGTAGCGTGGTCGCCTGATGGTAAAATTATCGCCTCTGCTAGTAAGGATAAAACAATTAAATTATGGAGTCGAGATGGGACTTTACTCAAAACTTTAAATGGTCATACTGATATAGTTTTAGCTGTGGCGTGGTCGCCTGATGGTAAAATTATCGCCTCTGCTAGTAAGGATAAAACAATTCAATTATGGAGGCGAGATGGGACTTTACTCAAAACTTTAAATGGCCATACTGATGCTGTTAATTGGGTGAGTTTTAGTCCTAATGGTAAATTTTTAGCCTCTGCTAGTGATGATAAATCAGTAAAAATATGGACAAGGAATGGGGAAGTTATCAAAAATTTAACTGGTCATACTCGCAGGGTAAATGGTGTAGCATGGTCGCCTGATGGTAAATTATTAGCTTCAGTTAGCCTTGATAGTACGGTGAAAATTTGGGGTGAGAACGGTATTTTACAAAAAACTCTGATGGGGTATGGTGATGCTTTTATTGGTGTTAAGTTTAGTCCAGATGGTCAAACTCTAGCAGTAAGCAGTGATAATAAACTCAGGTTGTGGAATCGAGAAGGTGTTTTATTGATAATGTTAAAAGGTGATTCTGAAGAGTTGAGTAGTGTTAGTTTTAGTCCAGATGGTCAAATATTGGCTGCTGGTAGTGATAAAGATAATGTAATTTTACGCAAGTTGTCAGATATTACATTAGAAAGTTTATTGAAAAGTAATTGCCATATTTTAAAAGATTATTTACTGTATAATCCAAATATGACTAGGAAAGATGGCGATAGAGAGCAAAGTTACCGCACTTTGTGTCAAGATGATTAGGGGCATAATTCGTAATTACTCTTTTTAACTATTTTTTAAGCAATAAAAACCTGTTATAACTATGCAAATTAATTTTTTACCAGATGATATTACTGTCAATGCTGAAGTAGGAGAACCGTTGTTAGATGTGGCGGAACGGGCTGGGGTATCAATTCCTACGGGTTGTCTGATGGGGACTTGTCACGCTTGTACTGTAGAGTTAGATGATGGGGAAGTTATTCGGGCTTGTATTACCGCAGTTCCACCGGGAAAAGAGAAGTTGACGGTGCATCTTTTTAGTGATCCAACTTGGTAATTATGTTTTGTTTCGCGCAAAGATGCTAAGAAGCAAAGGCGCAAGGAAGAAACAAGCCTGTATATAAGCAGAATAGGTATATAGTATGTCTAGCAATGGTTTCTTGTCAAGGATTATGCTATTTATACTAAACACGGGTGAGATTTAAACTTTTGCCAAATGACAAAGAACCCAGATGTGTAGGGGTAAAGCAAGAGCTTCATTGGTGTCAACTTAGGCTACAGATGGCTTATTTGTTGGCTTCCACACCCACCCAGAAATGAATTTCCGGGCTAATAGCGAAAGTAAACTAAAGTTTACTCAAAAATTTCTGGGTTATTTAGTCATCAAAAGACAACTTCTGCTATTAAGTAGGTGAACACAATAAAACCAAACTGTGTAAAGAAATGTAAAATCGCCCAAACCCTCTTCACTCTTGCCTCTTGCCTCTTGCCTTTTGCCTTGCCATAACGACAATTTTCAACGCTCACCTACTTA
>NZ_LJOU01000071.1:0-33765 GCF_001672085.1 Anabaena sp. AL93
CGGTGGTCTGCTTGCGATAAGATATGTGTTAACCAGATCACTGCTACATTCCCCAAGCTTTGTCCTCGCCAATTTCCATGGGTGGGGAAGTTTTTATCTATTAGCTTTTGTACACCCATCCGTTCTATCTGTGTGAGTAGTACGGGTATGTCATCTACTCGTTCGTTTGTAATTATGGATTCAGTTGCCATAACGTCGAACATATACTTACTTAGCTTATTTTGTATAACCTGTCTCTGATTATACTTTTATCTGCACATTTTTCCTAACTCCCTAAAAAATGGGCGAACCGGGAGTTAAGAGACTTCCAATTAACAAAATTCCTAAAAGTTTCTTGTGGTACGGGTACTTCCCACCAAAACCCTCCAACGGTGATACTTACTACAAAACGGTCTTTTCTGACTGAGGTTGGGACTGTCTAAGTAGGTGAACACAATAAAACCAAACTGTGTAAAGAAACGTAAAATCGCCCAAACCCTCTTGCCTCTTGCCTCTTGCCTTTTGCCTCTTGCCTTGCCATAACGACAATTTTCAACGCCAACCTACTTATCACTCTACCACTTCCTCTAAGATACAAGGTTGAGTCGAACGCAGTGAAACCCAGCATTAGCAGTAGGATAGCAAGGGGAACTTCAGCATAAAAAATCGCCAAACTTCGCAAAATCCTGACATAATAAATTGCGTGGTTTGACGGTATTCAGAAAGGAATTTTTGCTAAAGAATTTATACTACGCAGTTATTACTTGAGTGCTAGATAGACTACTAAAAGAATAGGATTGGTTGCCAACGATTAAGTTAGTAAAACCAAATACATTCATAGTTGTAGCACCTTGCGTAACTGTCACAAAATTCTCATTATTAACAGTTGTAGAACCAAGAGTATAGCTACCACTAGATAATTTCAAGGTGTCCACACCGTCCCCACCAACAAAGTATCCCGTACCAAAACCCGATACAACGTCGTTACCGGCTCCTAAAAGAACATAACCACTACCGGAGAATCCATTTATAGCAGTAATACTATCGTTACCATCGCCGAGGTTAATAGTACCATCGTTATAGATGCCTTGAGTACCACCTGTAGCAGTGATACTATCGTCACCACTGCCGAGGTTAATATTACCCTTGTTCTCGATGCCGTAAAGACCACCTGTAGCAGTGATGTTATCGCTACCAATGCCGAATTGAATAGTGCCAGTGTTCGCGTTCTGGATGCCAATACCAACACCATTGCCAGTAGTAACGGTAGTAGTAGTAACGTTATTGGAGCTACCTTCATCAGAGCTATCATTACAACCTTGACCACTGCGGCTGTCGTCGTCGCGACCGTTGCTAGAGCTATATCTACCACTTGAAGATTGACTATTCCGGCTGTAATCGTGGTCGTCGTCTTCGTAATCGTCGTCACGACCTCCGCTAGAGCTATTAGAGCTACTATTTGAAGATTGAGTAGTGCTGGTCGAGACGCTGTAAGTACCACCTGTAGCAGTGATAGTATTCTTACCATCGCTAAGGTCAATAGTGCCGCTGTTCTGGATGCCGTAAAGACCACCTTTAGCCGTTATACTATCGTCACCAATGCCAAATTGAATAGTGCCAGTGTTCGCGTTCTGGATGCCAATGCCAACACCATCGCCTGTAGTAGTAACGGTAGTAGTAGTAACTTTATTAGAGCTACTATTTGAAGATTGACTGTTCCGGTTGTCGTCGTCACAATCTCTGGAAGAGCTATCATTGCAACCTTGACCACTGCGGCTATCGTCGTTGTTACGACCGCTGGAAGAGCTATATCTACCACTTGAAGATTGACTATTCCGGCTGTAATCGTGGTCGTCGTCTTCGTGGTCGTCGTCACAACCTCCGCTAGAGCTACTATTTGAAGATTGAGTAGTGCGGGTCGAGACGCTGTAGCTACCACCTGTCGCAGTGATGGTATTGTTACCATCGCCTAGTAGAATACTACCGCTGTTCTGGATGCCGTAAAGACCACCGATAGCAGTAATGATATCGTTACCACTACCGGATTGAATAGTGCCGCTGTTTTGGATGCCAGCACCATTGCCTGTAATAGTAAATGTAGTAGTAACGTTATTAGAGCTACTGTTATTAGAGCTATCATCATCGCAACCTTGACCAGTACGGCTGTCGTCGTCGTCGTCACGACCTCTGGTAGAGCTACCACTACAACCTTGACTTCGGCTATTGTCGTCGTCACAACCTCTAGTATTACTAGAGCTACCACTTGAAGATTGAGTAGTACTGTTCGAGACGCTGTAACTACCACCTGTAGCGGTGATGGTATTGTTACCATTGCCTAGTTCAATAATGCCATAGTTTTCAATGCCGTAACTACCACCTGTCGCAGTGATGTTATCGTTACCATTGCCGAATTGAATACTGCCGCCGCTGGTGAAACGACTAGCAGCGCCATAGTTCCCGATGCCGTAACTACCACCTGTAGCGATGATGTTACCGTTACCATTACTGAATTGAATACCGCCGTTGTCGTTGAAGATGCCATAAGTAATGCCTGTCGCAGTGATGTTATCAACACTACTAGAGCTACCATTGTCAAATTGAATAGTGCCACTGTTCAAGATGCCGTAGGAACTACTACTTATAGCAGTTATACTATCGTTACCACCACTGAATTGAATAGTGCCATAGTTCTCAATGCCGTAGGAACTACTACCCTTAGCCGTTATACTATCGTTACCAGTACCAAATTGAATGCTGCCGTTGTTTAATAGACCAAGACTACCCGTAGCAGTGATGTTATCGTTACCAGTGCCGAATTGAATAGTGCCACTGTTCAAGATGCCGTAGGAACTACTGCCTGTAGCGGTGATTTTATTGTTACCATTGCCGAATTGAATAGTGCCACTGTTCAAGATGCCGTAAATACTACCTGTAGCAGTGATTTTATTGTTACCATTGCCGAATTGAATAGTGCCACTGTTCAAGATGCCGTAACTACCTGTAGCAGTGACACTATCGTTACCATCGCCGAATTGAATAGTGCCACTGTTCAAGATGCCGTAACTACCACCTGTCGCGGTGATTTTATCGTTACCACTGTTAAATTGAATAGTGCCGCTGTTCAAGATGCCGTTAGTAGTGCCTGTAGCAGTGATTAGATAATTCCCGGTTGCAAATGCAAGTGTGGTGTTGTTGTTGGAGATGCCGCTGACACCACCTGTATATTTCCTAGTGATAGTTGAGGAAGAAGGCATGATGGTAAGTTAGGTTAATGACCTAATTAATTGGATCTAATCTTAATTGTATAAAAAAAAAATCAATTGTCTATAATATTTTTATAATTCAATGTTTATAATGAAAACATGGTTGGAGATTGCTGCTTTAAAAGTAATTAAATTAGCATAATACTTCGATGTAGCCCCTGACTACATACGTGAATATACTTAAAAAGCTCTTCTCAACAGATTGTTTGGGAGAACTCCACACAAAAGATAATCCAATCTTGCGGGCTATGGGTTTTACGTTAAGTTGATACATATCAGCTTTTGCTTTATCCCTACAAATCTAGGTTTTTCGTAATTTCGTAAAAGTCCATGTCCCAAACGTGTTTAGTATATCTAACTGTAAATTCTGATTCAGGGTTCAGAAAATGAATTTTTCCTAAATTTTCATGAGATTCAGTAGTTTCATCAGTATCACCATCAAAAGCTATGATATACTATGGCTATAGTCACTGGTGTAAACTTAACGTAAAACCCATAGTCCGACGGGGAATGAATTCCCAGTCTCATAGCGAAAGTCATCTGAAGATGACTGAATAACTAGAAAATTTTTTAAATTGTTTAGTAAACTTTAGTTTACTTTGGTTATTAGCCCGGAAATTCGTTTCTGGGCGGGTGTGGAAGAAAACACATAAGCTATTTCTGACTTAAGTTGACATCAATGGACTATAGTGATTCCCTATTAGGTGCGACTAAAATTTAAACCCATTCTTGATCTCTTCCTGGCAATTTACGCAATCAGAAGGTGAGGTTGTGTCTGGGTGAAACTGTGCTGAACCAATATTTTATGTGGCTCAATGATTCAAATAATCATTCTGTCTTTTAGGCTGCTTAGTATTAGTTCTAAGATATTATCAAATTTTATTTTTTCCAATTGTAGAAAATAATCATGGTGCAATTTGTGGGCGTAAAAACTTAACTGTAATGCAATTTGTTTGGTAACAATCAATTTGCCTGTCGCTACAGATTGCTCCTGTGAATTCCTGGCAGTAACAAGAGGTGCATTATGATGAAACTTTTTAAACGATTATCCTGGGAAAAAAACCCTCAAAAGTCACAGCAGGGATTCACACTTTTAGAAGTGCTGGTTGCCATTGTAGTAATTACTGCTTTCGTGAATGTAGCACTGATGGGATTAGTGACTGCTGCGCTCTTTAAAAGTAAGGCAAAAGCATACTCTAGTGGTATTACTTGGATTCAAGCGGATCTAGAAGCAGTCAGAGATAAGGCAGCGAATTTATCCATCTTATCAGCTAATGCTGCTGCTCAACAAAAAGAAGTTGTGTTGGAATCCGCTGTTGGATTAGCAAATAACGATCAGGTCAAAATCGGAACAGATACAACGACCTATACGATTCAAAGTATTAGTGGAAATTTACTTACCCTCACAGCTAATCTTGGTACCGATCAGTCCGCCAATGCAGGTGTCACTGCGGTCAGCAAATGTACAGCCACATCCGCTAATGCTGGCTTTGCTTATTACCTACAACAGGATTTACAACAGGGTTTGCCTTCATCTCCATTTACAAAATATATCGGTGGAAAAGCATACACCGTTACTCGGAGTTCTGAGGTTAAAAGTTCTCCGTTTACAGCTACTCCTCGTTACGAAGTTCTGGCACTGTCCTACACTGTGACTCCTCAAAGCAACAGTAACGTCAAAGTGGCATCAATATATGCCGAGGTTATTCCTAGTGCGTTTTATCAATGTTAAGTATATTAATCTGTATTCATATGGGCATCTCCAAAAAAGATTGTAGAAACGAGAATCCCTAGTCATGGAACGTCTTTACAGAGGTTTCAAGTCGCTATGAATAAAAAAATTAAAACTCAATTAATACTTAGGAGGTAAAGATGATGAATAAAAAACTGATGAACCAAAGACTCAAGATTACTCTTGTCCATCTATCGGGCGAAGAGGGTTTTGTTATGCCCATTGCTGTGGGATTTGGGTTAGTCATGCTCATAATTGCTCTGACGATGATTATGAGATCTCAGGGTGATGCGGTAAGTGCATCATCTCAAAAAACGGTATCTAGAGCGTTGGCAGCAGCAGAGACAGGTATTACTCGTTACCAGGGTATAATTAGCCAAAATAAGAATATTGCTGTTTACCCTAATACGAGTTGGCAGACCGTTTTATCATCTAGTAGCAGTAGCAGTAGCAGTAGCAGTAGTAGTGGCTGTGGTAGTGTTAGCAATAGCAACACTACGAACATAAATACCTCTCAAGTACAAATAGCTACTGGGACTGGATGGCAAAATATAGACGCAAGTGATGTAGGTAAAGGACAATACCAGCTTGTTAGCTACCAATATACACCTAGTGGTGTAGCAACCAATCCTCCTACTGCACCAGGAGTTGGCACACTGACGGTTCTAGGTCGAGTTAAGCAAAATGACGCTAATCCAGCCACCACCAAGCTTGTAGTCAGTATTCCTGTATCATCCACTACAACTCCAAATACGGTTACGAATACAGGTACAGCACCGGCTGGATTATGGGCAAATAGTTTTAGTTTTAGTGGTGGTAATGCCATAGCAAATGCAAATGTTCAGGATGCTAGTTGTGGTGGTACAGGTACTACTGCTTTTCCTCAGACCAAGGATGCCAGTGGAAACTATACTAGGATAGGAACTGTGGATGATGGTGATCCTAATACTGCTAATCCAAAGGGTACACTCATCCAGTCCAATCAGGCATTTCCGGATCTACCTAATGGTAACCAATATACGCCTCCGACATCGAATGTTAACAATATTTCCACTGGAATTAATCGTAATAATGGCACTCTAACACTTCCTGGTACGGGTGATATCAATAGCAATGGAGTAGCATTTAGTGCTACGGTACCGCAAAATTCAACATACATATATCGTATAGGCGCAAGCGGTAGCAATTCCATTAACTTAAGTGGAAATGCCAGTATAACTTTTGGATCTTCACGTGGTGCTTGTAACGAAACAATAATAATTTATGCCGATGCTGATCTTAATCTGAGTGGTAACGGTCTTGTTGCTCCAACTGTATGTGCAGGGGGACTAACAACAAAAGTTATTTTTTATACGGGACCAAATGCGAGTTTAACATTGACGGGTAACGGTGCAACTTACAACCCAAAGTATTTTAAATTTTATATGTATGGCACTGGGACCGAAGAAGTAAATCTCACGGGTAATGGTTCATCCTCCGCTTTCATATTTGCACCTTTTATAGCCACAAGATTAACGGGAGATGGTAACGTTTCTGGTTCTTTGTGGACAAAAAGTTTTACTGCTACTGGGAATGGAAATATTAATCAGTCTGCGGTTTCATGGACTGATTTATCAGAAATTTCCCAGCCTGCCTCTGGTAGTATTCAAACGATAAATCTTGGCAATGTTAATTCATGGCAGCGTCAGAGTGTAAATTAAGTAAGTGGATGATAAAAAACCGAAGTATTAACAAAAAGTAAAGTTGCCCAAAACTTCTTCTCTGTCCCTTTGTTATAAAGACAATTTTTAACGCCAACCTACTGAGATGATAGCTAATGTTACCTGATCATCTCCATGAAAATAGTCAGGGTTTCACTCTGATGAAAACGTCAACGATCCTTATTATTGGCATTTTAAGTGCAATAGCTTATACCCAGGTAATACTATATGAATCATGACAACACCCATTACAGTGAAGATGGATTTACTTTACTAGAATTAATCGTGGTTATGCTTTTTGTCGGCATCCTAGCTGCTATTTCTGCTCCTAGTTTTTCAGCTTTAAATCAAAGGAATAAAGTTACTCAGGACCTAACCAGCACTAAAAATGCTTTATTAGAAGCACAAATAGGAGCTATGCGTCGAGGTCAAAGCTGTACACTTTCTTTTTCTACTGCTACACCACCAACAATTAGTAGTTCTACTGGCAACTGTCTATTGACAGGTACACGAACGTTATATAACGTTTCTATGAATGTATACAAAGATGGAACAGGTGCGGCTTCTAGTTTGACATTTGATTATCTGGGTAATATGACGGAAACAAATCCCATAACAATTGTATTGCAATATAGCAACAATATTGGAGATAAAAAATGTATAGTTGTCTCTCAACCACTAGGGTTAATTGCAACTGGCAAATATACGGGTAGTGGTGCTACTTATTCATCCAATTGTACACCTTAAAAAATATGTTAAACAATACTTTTAATATCAAAAAAAATATCCAATTTTATCTTCAAAATTATAAAACTCGTCAATCTTCTCTCAATACAGATGAGGGATTTACTTTGCTAGAGTTATTAGTAGCAACAGCTATCATGTCCGGTGTTTTGACTATAGCTGGCATTGGTATTGTGGCTATGTTGAAACAAAACAGTAAAGCAGCATCGGAAAGTGACAGACGTGCTAATTTGAATCGGGTTTTGGATTATATTAGTAATGAAGTGAGAATGGCAAAGAGTGTTACTGCTCCAACTGTAACATTACCTTCAGGTGCGGTGGGCGTTTTACAATTAACAATTCCCCTTTACTCTTGTGGCGCTCTTAGTTCTGATAAAACCTATACTGTTGTTTACTATACCTTTAATAGTTCTGGTTTATGGCAGCTCCCAAAATCAATTAAGCGATATGCCAACATAACTACTCCTGTTCCTACTCCTACTCCCTGTCCTAGTCCTACTAATACTACTGCGCTTAGTCCTAGCCCTGATCCTGTTGCAACATTTGCAGATGATTCTAAGTATTTTATAGCTGATGCAGTACGAACCCCAAGCCCAACACCAAATCCAACTGCAACTGCAACTGCAACTCCAACTCCAAATCCAAATCCATTGTGTCCCAGTCCCAATACATTTTCAGGTAGTGAAGGCTTTTATGCTTGTATATATACAGGTGGTAAAAAAGTTGATCTTTATTTATACGGTAAATTAACCGAGACAGATACAACAACGCTTGAAGTTAAATCTACTGCTGTTACTAGAGCTAAATAATTGAACAATTGAATAATCGAGAAATTGGCGGTTGGAAATTAATAATGTAAGTTGCTAGTTGGGGATTTTGTCTGAATCAGGATTTCCAGGATTTGAGGATTTACAGGATGGGATTGGGGTTTTTTATTGATTTTATTTGTGTTTGATTATGGTGCGTTACGCTGTCGCTAACACACCCTACTTGTTTTTTATGGTTGGGGATTTTGTCTGAATCAGTTACAAAATTTGTAGGTTGGGTAGAGGAACGAAACCCAACAAAATCATTGAAAATGTTGGGTTTTGCTGTCGCTCAACCCAACCTACATTTTTTAACCAACTTTCTGCAATTGCGCTACTCTGGGGTCTACGATTTTTTGTCCTAAACTCAGGAATTTAATCGCTACAGAAACTTTATTTCCTTCTCCGAAAACGTGGGTAATTTCCCCAAGTCCGAAGGACTTATGTAATACTCTGTCACCTACTTGCCAAATTCCGGGGGTGGTTTGTTTACTAGTGGTTGCAGAAGTGGTTTTAGTCGAACTCCGGGTAACTTTATTTTGGGTGGTTAATAGTTCTGCGGGGATTTCATCGAGAAATTGCGATCGCATTGCTGGTTCTCTAGACCCATATAAACGTCTTTCTCTGGCATGAGATAGAAACAAACGTTCTTGAGCGCGGGTAATTCCCACATAACACAAACGCCGTTCCTCTTCTAACAATGAAGGATCTTGTAAAGAACGATAACCCGGAAAAAGTCCCTGTTCTAATCCCACCAAAAAGACAACAGGAAACTCCAACCCCTTAGAAGCGTGTAAAGTCATTAAAGAAACCGCTGTTTGTCCCTCTTTTAAATTATCTAAATCAGAACTCAAAGCCGCACTTTGCAAAAATGCCTGTAAAGAAATATCTTCTCCAGCATTTTCTTCTTGAAATTGCAGCATAGCATTATATAATTCATTGACGTTACTAATTCTATTATCAGCTTCATCTGTAGCTTGATCTTGCAATTCCTTAATATAGCCAGAATCCTCTAAAACCCCTTGTAAAATTTCCGAACCGGGAACAACTTTGATTTGTTCTTGACGATTTTGAATCATGGCGGCGAAATTATTCACCGCTTTCGCCGAACGTCCTGCTAAAGTATTTACAGATGTTTCATCACTTAATATTTCCCATAAAGTTGTTCCTAATTGCTGGGAAGCATTCACCAAAGCATCAACAGTAGATTTACCAATTCCCCGCCGAGGTGTGTTGATAACTCGTAATAAACTGACAGTATCCGCTGGGTTATTAATCGCCCTTAAATATGCCACAGCATCTTTAATTTCTTTGCGATCGTAAAATTTCATGCCTCCCACAACCGTATAAGGAATTTGATATTTTACTAATAATTCTTCAAAAGGTCGAGATTGGGCATTTGTTCGATATAAAATTGCAAAGTTACCCCAATTTAATTCCGGGTGTTGATGTTCTAAATTTCTAATTTGGTTAATCACAAAAGCTGCTTCTGCCATTTCTTCATCAGCTTTATGACAATAAATTCCTTCTCCTGGTTCTCTTGTGGCTTTGAGGATTTTATCAATCCGTTGAGTATTATTTTCAATTAATTCATTAGCTGCTTGGAGAATATTTTCGCATGAACGATAATTTTCTTCTAATTTCACCATAGAACGAGTATCATCATCTGCTAAACCATCCCCAAAATTTTCCTGAAATTCTAGCAAAATGGTAAAATCTGCCATTCTAAAACTATAAATTGACTGGTCAGCATCACCAACCACAAACACAGAGCGATTTTGCCATTTCCATTCACTTTTACGGGTTTCTCCATTTGTCACCAAAAGCTGAATTAGATCATATTGAGTCCGGTTGGTATCTTGATATTCATCAACTAGAATATGAGAGAATTTTTGATGCCAATAAGCTAAAACTTGCTCATTTTGTTGAAATAATCGGGTAGGAATCAAAATTAAATCATCAAAATCTAAAGCGTTATTTTGGGCAAGTTTATCTTGATAGCGATTATAAACATCAGTAATAACTCTACCCCGATAGTCTGGTTGTTCACTTTCAAATTGTTGGGGAGAAAGTCCTTGATTTTTGGCGTTACTAATAGCGTAGCGAATAGATTTAGGTTCAAATTTTTTACTATCTAAATTTAAATCTTTGGTGACAATTTCTTTAATCACACTTTGGACATCCGATTCATCAAAGATAGAAAAGTTCTTATTCCATTTTCTACCTTTTTCATCTTGATACTTTTCAATATCCCAGCGCAGAATCCGCGAGAATAAACTGTGAAAAGTTCCACACCACATATCTTTAATAGTAGTGCGATAAACCTGTGTTTTTAGTAAGCTTTGTTCATATTCTGTCAGCAAATCAAACTTTTTACCATGTTGTGATATTGCTAATTGTTCAGTAAATATCCTTTGAATTCTTTCCTTCATTTCCCTAGCAGCTTTATTGGTAAATGTCACCGCGAGGATATTTTCAGGATTAACACGATGTTTTATAATTAAATTAGCAATGCGGTAAGTCAGCGCCCGGGTTTTCCCAGAACCAGCACCAGCTACCACTAACAATGGTCCGCAGTAGTGTTCGACTGCTTGACGTTGACTAGGATTAAGGTGAGCAAGAAAATCAATATTTGTGGTCATAAACTACAACAATGATGAAAAGGACAATTTGTTATCGGGTTATTCTGTCAGCGTCCAACTCAGTACAAAGAATCAAACAAAAGCAGCATAATGGGGCAAAAATGATAAAAATTTACTTAAATTGCTAAACTTTGAGAAAATTTGATATAGTATTAGATTATTTAGTTTTATCCTTGCCTGTTCCATAACTAGCAACTTCATGTTACTGGATTTTGTGTAAAGTTTTATCATACTTGTGAAGAACTCTAGATGTAAGATAAACCAATAATCTCTAATCTCTCACTCTGATTAGCGAGGGAAAGTGCCGGTTAACAGCCTTTTGGTTGTAAATATCTAGGTAAGAAACTCAACTTTCAAAATCATGGAAACAAAAATGCAAGAACCAGAATTTAAAGAAACCCAGTCTAAAGAAACAACCATACCCGAAATTAACACTCAAACCGGGAATTTGACCAAACTTCAACCTCCTATGCAGTCTCAAGAACAATGGCTGAAATATGGACAACGAATTTCTGGTTTTTTGGGGACATTACCAGACTATGTAGGTAAATTCTTTGGTCAATATCAGCAGCCAATTGTTAGTATTGGCTTAGTAGTGACAGGAGTAATCACAGTTAAGGTACTATTGGCTGTATTAGATGCTCTTAATGATGTTCCTTTGGTAGCACCTACCTTTGAATTAATTGGCATTGGTTATTCTGTGTGGTTTGTTTATCGCTATTTACTCAAAGCTTCTAGCAGACAGGAGTTATCTGAAGAAATTACCACCCTCAAATCCCAAGTTGTCGGTAAGCACACTTCTAAATCTTAACTCACAACTTTAGACAAATTTAGATCCCCGACTTCTTAAGGAAGTCGGGGATCTTTTTTCTTTTTTACAAAGCCAAGAGTTCGTTGTTTTTTTGTGAATTTAGAATATGTCACATACGTGAATCTAAGTATGTGTCACAAAAAGATTATTTATAACTTAAAGATCACGGTTGTGTTTATAAATAACACATCTTACCATCATATACATATTTAACCTGTTTGGATAAGAATTTGTAAAGGTTTACCACTGCTCAACAGTGTCAAGTACCTTCAAGCCAGGGAATTAATTCCCTGTCTAAGAGGTTGTTTGAAAAGTATCAGATGAAACCCATAATTTCCAAAAACCTAACCCCCCTGCCCCCCTTCCCTACCAGGGAATGGGGTTTTCAAAGCCTCTCCCCGCGTCGGGGAGAGGTTTGGAGAGGGGTCAATTTATACATTCAAAACTTTTCAAACATCCTCTAATAGCTCAAGTCGGTTAAAACCGACTATTTTAGCGGTATTTGTTCGATAAATAGGATAATTTCTGATTTCAATATCATCACAGTGCGTTTCAACGCACTTTAGCTATTAGACCGGAACTTCAGTTCCGGGCGGGTATAAAAGCTTAGTTACCAAGTGAAAAGGAAAAAAATATGTTTAGCAACTCTTTTCTCCGTCAAACCGCGACAACTATTGTTTTTATTGATGCCTCCGTTTCCGACTATCAGACTCTACAAACAGGAGTTGTAGAGGGTGTAGAAACGGTGATTCTTTCCCCAAATCAAGACGGGATTGAGCAAATTAGCCAAGTTTTACAACAACATCCCCACATCACCACCATTCACATCGTTTCCCACGGTGCGCCGGGATGCTTGTATTTAGGAAATAGTCAATTAAACTTAACTAATATTCACAATTACACCCAACAGTTACAACAGTGGCAACGTCAGAATATTTTACTCTATGGCTGTAACGTCGCTGCGGGGGATGCTGGGGCAGAATTTATTCACAAATTACATCAAATTACCAACGCCACCATTAGCGCCTCCACCACAAAAACCGGCAATGCAGCATTAGGGGGAAATTGGCAGTTAGAGGTGAATATTCCCGTTACAGATGAAATCAACCCAGTAAAAAACCTTTCTCCTACAAAGAGAGAGGCTTTAAACATTCCCCCTTCCCTGCTAGGGAAGGGGGTTAGGGGGTTAGGTTCTGTTTTCAATGCACACACCCTCCACACCTACCAGGGAGTATTTGCACCCACATTAGTGGGAGAGTGGGATATTTTAAGCTATGCCAATGCTGTGACAGTGGTGGGTAATCATGCCTACGCTGTGGGGGATAGATTGGAGATCATTGATATTAGCAACCCTGCCCAACCCGTTGTCAAGGGAAGTTACAAGATTTCTAGTGGTCGTGGTGTGCAAGTAGTCGGTAACTATGCTTACGTAGCTGATAGTGGTTCAGGACTACAAATCATTGACATCAGCAACCCCTCTACCCCCACCCTCAAGGGCAATTATGATACGGGCATTGCTTGGGGTGTGCAAGTTGTGGGTAACTATGCTTACGTAGCTGATATTAATTCAGGACTACAAATAATTGACATCAGCAACCCCACTACCCCCACCCTCAAGGGCAATTATTCTGGCTTGGCTTATGGTGTGCAAGTAGTCGGTAACTATGCTTACGTAGGTGGTTATTATTCAGGACTACAAATCATAGACATCAGCAACCCCACTACCCCCACCCTCAAGGGCAATTATGATACATCTGGACAGGCTAGAGGTGTGCAAGTAGTCGGTAACTATGCTTATGTAGCTGATTATACTTCAGGACTACAAATAATTGACATCAGCAACCCCACTACCCCCACCCTCAAGGGCAATTATTATACATCTGGCTATGCTTTAGGTGTGCAAGTAGTCGGTAACTATGCTTATGTAGCTGATTATTATTCAGGACTACAAATAATTGACATCAGCAACCCCACTACCCCCACCCTCAAGGGCAATTATGGCAATTATGATAATATATTTGGCCATGCTTTAGGTGTGCAAGTAGTCGGTAACTATGCTTACGTAGCTGGTTATTATTCAGGACTACAAATAATTGACACCAGCAACCCCACTACCCCCACCCTCAAAGGCAATTATGATACGGGCTATGCTAGAGGTGTGCAAGTAGTCGGTAACTATGCTTACGTAGCTGATACTAATTCAGGACTACAAATAATTGACATCAGCAACCCCACTACCCCCACCCTCAAGGGCAATTATAATACTTCTGGCAATGCTCTAAGTGTGCAAGTAGTCGGTAACTATGCTTACGTAGCTGATGGTGGTTCAGGACTACAAATAATTGACATCAGCAACCCCACTACCCCCACCCTCAAGGGCAATTATGATACACCTGGCAGTGCTTTAGGTGTGCAAGTAGTCGGTAACTATGCTTACGTAGCTGATGAGTATTATGGAGGACTACAAATAATAGACATCAGCAACCCCACTACCCCCACCATCAAGGGCAATTATGATACATCTGGCGATGCTAGGGGTGTGCAAGTAGTGGGTAACTATGCTTACGTAGCTAATGGTTTCAGTGGTTTAAAGATTATTAATGTCAGTGAGTTTACTAGTCCATCTTTAAACCAAGCACCAACAGACCTCACTCTCTCCACCAGCACAATTGCCGAAAATCAAGTTATTGGTACAGTCGTTGGTAATTTCAGTAGCACAGACCCAAATACAGGAGACACCTTTACCTATAGTTTAGTCACTGGGGAAGGTGCAACGGATAATAGTTTATTTACCATTACCAATAATCAACTCAAAACCAACTCTGTCTTTGACTACGAAACCAAAAACAGTTACAGCGTTCGCGTCAAAACCACAGACCAAGGTGGGTTATCCTTTGAGAAACAATTAACCATTGGAGTTAGCAACGTTAACGAAACTCCTACTAATTTAACTCTCTCTAATAACACCGTTGCAGAAAACCAAATTATTGGTACAGTAGTGGGTAATCTCACCACCACAGACCCAGATACAGGAAACACCTTTACCTATAGCTTAGTTACAGGAACAGGTGACACCAATAACAGTGTATTTACCATTACCAATAATCAACTCAAAACCAACTCTGTCTTTGACTACGAAACCAAAAACAGTTACAGCGTTCGAGTTAGAACCACAGACCAAGGTGGGTTATCCTTTGAAAAACAATTAACTATTGGAGTCACTGACCTTAACGAAGACGAAAGCTTCATCACCACACCCCAACAAGATATCATAGATGCTGACTATGGAGACGACACCATCACCAGCACCTTTGCCAATTTACAACAAAACGACACCATCAAAGGTGGTAATGGCACAGATACCCTGATCATCACAGGGGGGACAGTTGATGATAGTATCTCCATTGATGGCAATAACACCACCAATCAATTAGATATTCCAGGGACAACAGTATTCGGATTTGAACGCTTTGATTTAAGTGGCTTTACAGGTACAGTCAGCTTTGATGGTACTGCGGGTAATGATTGGGTTAAAGGTGGTACAGGAAACGATGATTTAAGTGGTGGAGACGGTAATGACACTCTGAACGGGGGAACAGGTGCAGATTTATTAGGTGGTGGTAAAGGTAATGACACTTATGTGGTAGATAATGTGGGTGATGTCATTGCTGAATTTTTAAATCAAGGTATTGATACCGTTGAATCTTCTATCACTTGGACATTAAAAGCCAACTTAGAAAACCTGACTTTAACCGGAACAACCGCTATTAATGGTACAGGTAATAACCTGAATAATATCATTACAGGTAACACTGGTAATAACGTTCTTAATGGTAATGCGGGTGCTGATACTATGATTGGTGGTGCTGGTAATGATTCCTATTATGTGGACAATACAGCAGATACCATTACAGAAAATCTGAATCAAGGAACTGATATCGTTTTCAGCAGTGTAACTTACACCCTCACCACCAACCTAGAAAACCTGACTTTACAAGGAACAACAGCGATTAACGGTACAGGTAATGACCTCAATAACAGCATTACAGGTAATACAGCAGCTAACGTTCTCACTGGTGGTTTAGGAAATGATACCCTCACTGGTAATGCAGGTGCAGATACTTTAATTGGTGGTTTGGGTAATGATAGCCTGTATTTAGGTTTAAACGATAATGTTGTAGATAACGTTAATTACGTTCTTGGTGATGCTACAGATACAGTTTATCAATTTGTGCGCGGTGTCGGTGGTGATAAATTGAACTTTACAGGTATTGCCAATTTTGATGTAATTACATCAGGTACTTCTACATTAGTGCGAGTTGGGGATGGTATTGGTGGTAATACTGGTTTTGGTACTGGTCAGTTATTAGTGACCTTATCAGGGACATCAGGATTTACCAGCGCCAATGCGAATATCAACCTCTTTGGTGGTAATTTCTTGTTCAATTAAAACGAACTTTAGCTAGAAGACAGGGAATCAATTCTCTGTCTTCCTGATTTATACTAAACACGGTTGAGACATGGACTTTTACAAAATTACGAAAAACCTAGATTTGTAGGGGTAAAGCAAGAGCTTCATTGGTGTCAACTTAACGCAAAATCTTCATCCCGCAAGAAACTCAAGTTCCTTGCTAATAGCGAAAGTCATCTAAAAGATGACTAAATACTAGGAAAATTCATTAGTCCGTTTTAACGGACTTGAGCTATGAGACAGGGAATTTATTCCCTGACGGGTGTGGAAGCCAAACAAATAAGCCGTGTTAAGTATACATCATCACCCCATAATGTTTCGCTAAAAAACGCAAAAACGCCAACCGAAAAAAAGTGATTTTATGGTATTGACAAACAATTTTAAAAATGTTATCATAAAGTTGATAAGGAAGAACTATCTTGTTGTTAATTAAGAATAGAATGACAATATCCCCGACTTCTTTGAGAAGTCGGGGATATTTTGATCTTTTTATGTTTCAAAGCACTCGTAATACGCTGGGAATACTGTCTATTGATTCCATTGCTTGAATTTCTGCCAAAGCTTCTCTAAAGTCCCCTTCCCGGACATTGTGGGTAACAACGACAATCTCGGCTAGTTCTCCCTGAAAGCCAGTTTGGACAACTGACTCTAAACTCACGCCATAATTGCCAAAACAAGTTCCCAATCTCCCAATGACTCCCGCTTGATCTTTGCTGAGGAAACGGGCATAAAACCGGGTTATTAACTCGGTAATGGGGGTAATTTGCGAGTAATGTTGATGTCTACAAGCGAGGAGAGAATTTGGTTTCGTGGTATTGGTTTTGAGGGTAGCAACAAGATTTAAGATATCTGATGATACAGCACTGGCGGTAGCCCCAGCCCCAGCCCCAGGACCGAATAACATCACTTGTCCTATCGGTTCTCCCTCAATCAGAATAGCATTGTAAACACCGTTAATACTAGCTAAAGGGTGGCTGTGGGGAACTAGGGTAGGATGAACTCTCACGGAAAGTTGGGAGTTATCTTCATCTAAATGTTGAGCTATTCCTAGTAATTTAATTACGAATCCTAATTTAGCGGCATAGGCAATATCTGTTTTTGTAACTTGACGAATTCCTTCACAATGGACATCTTCCCGATTGATTCGCCCGTCAAATCCTAAAGATGCCAAAATAGCAATTTTATCTCCAGCATCTAAACCATCCACATCCGCTGTGGGGTCAGCTTCAGCATAACCCAATTTTTGAGCATCTGCTAAGACATGATCAAATTCACTACCTTCTGTTTGCATCCTGGTGAGGATATAGTTGGTTGTGCCATTGACAATGCCCATGATAGCGCTAATGCGATTAACGCTTAAAGATTGTTTCAGGGGTTGAATTACAGGAATACCGCCACCAACGGCGGCTTCTAGCAGCACATAGACACCCGCTTGATTAGCAGCGGTGAATATTTCGCCACCAAATCGAGAAATTACGGCTTTATTGGCGGTAATTACGTGCTTACCATTTTTAATAGCTGTCAACATGAGTGTGCGGGCGGGTTCTAATCCCCCCATTAACTCTACAACTATATCTACGGCTGGATCATTAACAATGGCTTCTAAATCCGTAGTTATCACCTCTGATGATAATTCTACAGCTCTGGGTTTCGTGAGCGATCGCACACCCACTCGATAGATTTCAATGTCCTGTAACAGCGGATGACGACCTACATTGTCTTGCAACAGTTGCACTGTCCCCGTTCCCACCGTACCTAATCCAAGTATTCCTAATTTGACAGCCACAGATTTTGCACCCACATGAAATTTACATAAAACAATTGTAGGCAGAGCTATAAGCCCTACCTACTAATTATCTGCTTTTAATTGTCTAATAACCAATGACCAATGACCACTCACCATTGACCAATAACAAATTAGTATGTTTCTACGTGCCAGCGGTGAGCTTTTTTTAGATCCTTTTGGTAATCACTCCAAACTACACCTTCTTTAGCCGCAGCAGCACTTAAAGCAGCATCAATGCCATCTTCCATACCGCGCAAACCGCAGATGTAAGTGTGAGTTTTTTCGTTTTTAATCAACTGCCACAATTCATCAGCGTGTTCTGCAACTCGGTCTTGGATATACATTCTGCCACCTGCGGGGTTATTTTGTTCCCGGCTGATAGCATAGGTAAGACGGAAGTTTTTGGGATATTTCTCTTGCATTGCTTCCAATTCTTCTTTGTAGAGAATATTGGGAGATGTTGGCACACCAAACAACAACCAGGAAAATCCTTGAAATTGATATTCTGGGTTAGCTTTTCTTTCTGCATCCTTAAACATCCGCCACAGGTAAGTCCGCATAGGCGCAATACCTGTACCTGTTGCTAACATGATCACATTAGCTTCAGGATCTTCCGGCAATAACATTTCCTTACCAACAGGACCAGTGATTTTGACATCATCACCTGGTTTAATTTTAGTCAGATAGGTAGAACAAACACCATAAACCGTTTCACCTGTTTCTGGATGCTTATACTCTAACTGACGAACACACAGAGATATTGTTTTATCATCTAGATTATCCCCGTGACGAGTAGAAGCAATGGAGTACAGTCTGAGTTTTTCAGGCTTACCATTCTTATCTACACCAGGAGGAATAATCCCAATACTTTGTCCTTCTAAATACCTCAAGTTGCCAGCAGACAGGTCAAACTTGAGATGTTGAACAATCCCAATTCCACCTTCTTTAACTAATGTTTCATTAGAAATACACTTACCAATAAACGGAGCATTAGGACGGTAAATGTTCACAGGAACATCAGCATGAGCATCTTTTTTGGCTTTTGCTTGAGTCATGGAGTTGCCTTTCTTATCCTTAGCTGGTGTTTTAGCAAAGCCTTTAGCTTCACTAACATTACTTACAGGTGTGGATTTACCATGTTCATCTTTGTTAGCACTTACTTCAGCCGCGACTTCACTGCTAACTTTAATGTCAGCAGTTGCCAATTCAACTTTTTCGTTAACTACTAAGTCAACTTTGCGATTGAGTTGCTGTAAAGCTGTAACAGATTGGATACTAACAATTTTACCGCCCAGGCGAGTGATCCGTCGCATTTCTTGATTCATGCGGTTGTAAGGTACTCTGATGAATACACTGCCACTTCTACGAATTTGGTAGTTGGTTTGATCAGTTTCTTCAACCTGACGCAGACCCACCACTTCGTAAACGAAGACGCGGCTACCTGATTCTATATTGGCAGCACCCTCAACAGCACCTTGATTGTACATTCCTTCTAACACTCCGATATTTACTTAACCGTTTATCAAAAAAAAATCATTCCCATCCTTATGCGAGGTTTAGTTTACCGGATTTTCGGATCACAAAACTAGCCATCTGGGAAAACGACATCATTTATGATGATGCCTTGCTCAGTACACTCGCCCAAGACCAGTAGGCATGGCAAAAAACACACCTGTTCACCTTCTAAATTAGAGGATAAGTCTTTGCGAGAATGTTAATAGTGAATCACTTTAATCTTTTTTTCTCGAACTACATAGTTTTAGGCTTGTTAATCAAATATTCTACTGCATATTGATCCTGCAAAAATCCTGGGTTTGCAAAAAAAGCTTTTTGATTTCTAAAACTACCAGTACCATCTTACCATGACGGTGCAGTAACGGACTTTATTAATAATCAATTTTATATAGGACTCCTATTTGATTTTTAAACAAGACTCAATAGGTATCAATTCTGTCTTTCCTGTTCCCTGTTCCCTTTTCCCTTTTCCCTTTTCCCTGACCACACAAGTAAATTCACAGAATCAAACCGGATTCCTATAGGTACAGTACATTCCAGGTAAATTAAGTACAGTGTTAAAATAATACATGAATTTAGCGTAGTGCGAGTTGAGCCATACGCCACGCTGTACTATCAAATACTCACAAGCTTTCTTCCTTCTTCCTGACTGGTAACAGAGGGACTTGTACTGAGTTTGTCGAAGTCAGCCGAAGTGCTAACTCCTATTTTCTCTCAAATCTAAAAAAATGTATCATCTATGGCAGAATGTTAAACAGATAATTGCTAGGGAACTAGATTCGTTCTTAAGGTAAATCTTGTGAGAGTACACCCCATTCTGTTAAAATTTAGGGCAACACTAAGATTAAATACTTACCAGCCATAAAATTAGGCTAATTAGGACGAGTAACTGCTATAGGCGTACAAGTTATTTGTTGAAATCTGTCATCGTTATGCTGGATAGCCAGAACGTAGGACAATACCGTTGGGGTAAGCTCCTAGATTCAGAATCTGCTGTGAGAAAAATTATTGATTGACACATTTAGTATTTAGAGGGAATTTATGACTAAGCCGGAACGCGTGGTACTAATTGGAGTAGCCGGAGACTCTGGGTGCGGTAAATCTACGTTTTTGCGTCGGTTGATTGATTTATTTGGCGAAGAATTTATGACAGTTATCTGTTTAGATGACTATCATTGCCTAGATCGTAAACAACGTAAAGAAACAGGCATAACTGCACTTGACCCCAGAGCAAATAACTTTGACTTAATGTATGAACAAATTAAGTCTCTTAAAGAAGGTCAGGCGATTCATAAGCCAATTTATAACCATGAAACTGGCATGATTGATCCACCAGAATGGATTGAGCCAAATCATATTATTGTTGTAGAAGGGCTGCATCCCTTGTATGATGAACGAGTAAGAGCGCTTCTAGACTTCAGCGTTTATTTTGATATCAGCGATGAAGTCAAAATTGCTTGGAAAATTCAACGCGATATGGCTGAAAGAGGTCACCGCTATGAAGATGTTCTAGCACAAATCAATTCTCGTAAACCTGATTTTGAAAAATTCATCGAACCACAAAGAGAATTTGCTGACGTGGTTCTGCAAGTATTACCCACAAACTTAATTAAAAACGATACAGAACGTAAAGTTTTACGGGTACGGATGTTACAACGGGAAGGTAAAGAAGGCTTTGAGCCAAGTTACCTGTTTGACGAGGGTTCAACGATTCAGTGGACTCCTTGCGGACGCAAACTGACCTGTTCTTACCCCGGTATGCAGCTTTACTACGGTACTGATGTTTACTATGGTCGTTACGTCTCTGTTTTAGAAGTAGACGGTCAATTTGATAACCTCGATGAAGTAATTTACATCGAAACTCATTTGAGCAAAACATCCACCAAATATCAAGGTGAGATGACTCACTTGTTACTACAACACCGTGAATATCCAGGCTCTAATAATGGTACTGGTTTATTCCAAGTATTGACAGGGTTGAAAATGCGTGATGCTTATGAGCGATTGACAGCTAAAGAAGCAAAATTAGCAGTTCAAGTCTAAAACAGCAGTTTGTGTCAAAGTTCAGGGGGAACAGTTAAATATGTTCCCTCTTTTTTTTGTCTGAATCAGGATGTCCAGGATTTGAGGATTTGCAGGATTGTTATTGGGATATTGTTTGATTGTGGCAGAATTAAGTGAATATTTTGTCTGAATCAGGATGTCCAGGATTTGAGGATTTGCAGGATTGTTATTGGGATATTGTTTGATTGTGGCAGAATTAAGTGAATATTTTGTCTGAATCAGGATGTCCAGGATTTGAGGATTTGCAGGATTGTTATTGGGATATTATTTGATTGTGGCACGTAGGGGCGCAGGGACTGCGCCCTCCATTGTATTTCATTAGAGCGAGAATTGCTGTATTGTTTGATTGTGACAGAATTAAGTGAATATTTTGTCTGAATCAGGATGTCCAGGATTTGAGGATTTACAGGATTGTTATTTGAATATTATTTGATTGTGGCACGTAGGGGCGCAGGGACTGCGCCCTCCATTGTATTTCATTAGAGCGAGAATTGCTGTATTGTTTGATTGTGACAGAATTAAGTGAATATTTTGTCTGAATCAGGATTTCCAGGATTTGAGGATTTACAGGATTGTTATTTGAATATTATTTGATTGTGGCACGTAGGGGCGCAGGGCCTGCGCCCTCCATTGTATTTCATTAGAGCGAGAATTGCTGTATTGTTTGATTGTGACAGAATTAAGTGAATATTTTGTCTGAATCAGGATTTCCAGGATTTGAGGATTTGCAGGATTGTTATTTGAATATTATTTGATTGTGGCACGTAGGGGCGCAGGGCCTGCGCCCTCCATTGTATTTCATTAGAGCGAGAATTGCTGTATTGTTTGATTGTGACAGAATTAAGTGAATATTTTGTCTGAATCAGGATTTCCAGGATTTGAGGATTTACAGGATTGTTATACTCAAAACGGCTAGAACTTGGACTTTTTTATAACCCACATTCCGCACCCTGGGGTGTCACATAGTATTATCACTTGATTTTCTCTTGATTTCTGGATATAAATTATGCCTTGTCGGCATCATGTATCCGTTAATTCATTGAGATTCTGTATATAATACATCCTCATTTCATCATAAAAAACAGTAAAAACCGATTGTGACAGTTGAGGGTGCGGAAGATAGGTTATAATACAACGAATAGGCTCAAAGCCTCTCCCCGTTGCGGGGAGAGGTTTACAAGAGGGGTTTCATATTTGGTTAAACTATAAACCGTTTGCAGTATATTTGAATATTATTTGATTGTGACAGAATTAAGGATTATAAGGATTATGATGATGAGTGAAAAAGAATATTTTGTAAATGCCTAAAATAAACAACATTCTCTAAACACTAGAATACCGAAAATTCCTAGATTAATTCAACAATAACATCCTGTGCATCCTTTAATCGGTGGACATTATCTCGACTTCGCTCGATAACCACCTGATTCTGACAAAATTTATTTCTGATTAAATTTACATTTAACGGTAATTTTGATATTACTGCTGGTTTCTCCTGTGACAATATAAGGGATTCCTGTCATTCCTCCCACATTAACGCCAAATTCTAAAGTAACTTCAGAAACTTCGGCTAAAGCTAAATCTTTGAAGGATTGAATAATATGTTTTGAATAGGATTGAATAGTTTTTTGGAGTTTGTCTCCCTGTTCTTTAATATTCAGTTTTTCATTCAGTTTTTCTAAGCCAAAACTGCGGTCTGCTTGTTCAGGGGTGGGAATTAGAAAATCTAGGTTCTCGTTTTTTGGAGGTTGGGGAATAGATACAGCAATATTTTCTGATGCTTCGATATAGATAATTGTTCCGTCTTCTAGTTGAATCGGCGTTAGTTGTGACATAAAGGTAAATTATCTTTTACAATGTAACCGTCATCTGATGCCACGACCAAAGCGCGACTTAATACTAGGATACAGTTATCATATTACCACTCGTTGCAACAACCGTGAATTTTAATTAACTCGTCACAAAAGCCGTCAGGTGTTTCTCTATACTCAGATATATTTACGCTAACCCAAAAGCGGCGGAAATGCAAAAAGGCTTTTTGAATAACGAATAGTCACCTATTCAAGCAGTAGCAAATTCTGTTAAACTGCGTTTACTGGGATGCTGGAAACCTAAAATAATATCGCTTTGAGGTATTCCTGTTGATAGCAAATCATCAACAACACATAAATTAGTTGCATCTTCTTCTACCCAAACTTTACCGTTTTTGATGCAAAGATAGATGATAATATGCTGTATTTGTTTTTTGTCATCCCAGCCAAATCGAAACCAAATATATTGATCTCTGTTTTCATCAAAAGCTAAACGTTCACTAGCCTCCATTTTGCCATTTTCAACATTTTGAGGATTACTCATTTCGTAATATTCTGTCAATATCTTTTTGATAGCATGACGATATCGTTCTAGTTTATCCATTGTTCAATTTCCTCCTTTTCTGTATTCACAACTATTAATAAAAGTTGATTTTCTTGGATGACTGCTTGTACAGACTTACGTTGAAAAAACTTTTCATACACAACATCATCAATAGCTAAATAAAGTTTATATTCTGGTGCAGTAAGTTGAATAAGTTTCCGATAAACTATGTATTGTCCCAAGGCATTATGAAAATCATACATCTGCGACTTACCCACAAAACTCTTGATTTCTACCACAATTTTCTGTCCCTGACGTTCTGCTGCTATAGGTTTTTCTGCTGCTAGGTCTGCGTAAAGTTCAGCATCTTCATATTTAATAAAGTAAGGGTCATCTGTGATAGTCCAACCGTCTTTTATTAAAGCCGTTTTGACTTCATTATGGTATATATCTTTTGCTGGCATGATGTAACTATTGAGTAAAATTTCATTATGACATCTAATGCCACGACCAAAGCGCGACTCAATACCAGGGTACACTTATCATATTACCACTCGTTGCAATAACCGTGAATTTAAGTTAACTCGTCATAAATGCCGTCAGGTGTTTCTATATCCTTAGATATATTCACTCTAACCCAGAAGCGGCGGAAATGCAAAAAGGCTTTTTGAATAACGGGAAGCTTTCGACTGGGAGATTGTGCTATAATTTGCCAATGATGAAAGTGTTAGAGATTTTATGATAACATTGCAAGAAATTATTAATTCACTGGCCAGTTTATCAAAAGAAGATCAAGATTTTCTATTTGAAATACTCCGCAAAAGAAGAGAAGAGGAAACTAAGCAAGTTATAATTCATTCATTATTGCCTTATGAACCAACCCATAAAGCAGTGAAACCCAACAAAATCAATGATTGTCGCTAATGTGGAATAAATTGGATAAGTTTCCGGTAGACTACTTAACCAAAACTTCTTTAAATTGACCATTTTCAATCTTATACATACAATATGAACTATTAATATTAGATTGATACAAATAGCCATTTTCCTTTGACCAATTTAATCCATAGCCAGAGGTTTTTTCAACAGGGAGTGTCAGAGTTTTCAAATTCTTGAGAATTTCTGATCTTGTCGGTTCATTCGATGATTTATTAATAGCTCCAATGAATGCTTGGGTTGCATCATATCCAGTCATGGTACGCCAATAAATATTTTTTTGTTGCCATCTTTTTATTGCATCTTTCATATATAAAGATGTTTTGTTTACACAAGGTGTGGCCAAACTTGCACCCTCAACAGCATCACCTCCTATATCTAAAGTTGGCTCTTCAAAAACAGACATAGGGAATATTATGTTTAGGTTTTCTATGTTCAGTTTTTTTGTTTTTTTCTGACTCGCTCTTGCAAGAGCTCTTAATATTGAATTTGTTTTTACACCAGGTATTAAAAAAACTGTTTTTATTTGGTTTGATATCATTATATCAATTTCTGCATCAACATTTGGTGGACTTGTTTGTTCCCGATCAAAAACAGAAGTATTATTAATATCAACTTTTCCTCCTAAATCATCAAAAGCTTTTATAAAATCTTCTTGCAAACTTTGACCATAAACACTTTTCTGATCGTAAAAAATTGCTATACTATCTGAATGTAAAGTATTTTTGATATACTTTGCATAAAGTTTGGCTGCTTCTGTTGTAGTTTGAATAACTCGAAAAAATACATCGTCCTTCAATTTGCTGCTAGAACTTGAAGGAGATACTATTGCTAATCTTTTTCGTCTGTAAATAGGTATTGCTACCTCACTACTATCACTTGAATGATGTCCAATAATTCCTAAAATATCTGACTCATTAACTAACTTTTCTGCTACTTTTTTTGATATTTCTGGTTCATTACCATCATTTGCAATAACTATCTCTAGCAATCTGCCATTTTTTCCTCCACTTTTATTAAATTCATCTTGAGCATCAGCTACACCCATAAAAATTTCTTCGGCCGTAAATTTGTAAAAATCAATTCCGGCTACAACTGCTAGTTTTAAAGGTTTTCCTTTCCCTGCTTGACTTGCTAACCTGGCTTTAGTATTATTCAAATATATTTGGGGAATTGGGTCATTACGATTAGCCTCTTTAGCTAAATAAAAAAAATTCTTTGCATTTTCATAATCTCCTTTTTTAAAATATTCGCTTCCCTTATCCAGATGGAAATTTATATCATCAATAAATATTTTCGATTGTTCACCACTAGTTTTAATATTTCTAACACATTTATCACTCCCTTCTATTCTTTCTCCAATAGGACAAAGAGCATATTTATACTGATACCACCTAAATGCACCGATAAGTCCAACTACCACCCCTGTAGCAACACTTGCGAAAACCACAAATATATTCTTAATATTTTTTTTATATTCTAATTTTTGAGAATCATCTAAATACTGTTTATCTAAAGAGCTTAATCTTTTATCTTTTGCCCAAACTGTAGCTTCTTTTAACACCTTACCTTTTAACAGGTGCTTATGCGAATAATCTGATTTTACCCAATCATTGAAAGACTCAGAATAGGGACGTAAAGCAGCTAATTGATTATCAATCCATTGTTGATTAAAAACCTCTCGATAAATGGGATTATAAATTTGTAAGTGATTATTTCTTTTCACCACCAAACCCGACAACTGTAACTTTCCTTCCTCTCCAGTATTCTGACTAACTATTTCTCCCTGTTGATAAATATTTTGATAAATATCTAATAATTCACCTACCATTTGTTCATCAATTAAAATCCGTCTTTCAATGGTGCGTAAATGTTCCGGTTCATCTTTTGCTTGCCAATTTTCAATAATATTAGTTCTAATTAAATTCTCTAACCATTCTTCTTCATTTCTTTCAGATAAATCAGAAGAATTTAAAACTAAATTACAGACTTTTTGAGTTAAAAAAGGTTGTCCCCCAGTCCAATTTAAAATTAATTCTAATAACTTTTCTGGGTGATTAGTTTTAACACTTAATCCCTTTGTTAATGCTTGAGATTCTGCAAAGGTAAAACCTGTTAATTCCACCCCATAGCCAATATTAAAAGGAGTCCGCGTTTTATCTTGAATTAAATCGCTGGGAGTAGCTACTCCTAATAACACAAAACTCAGACGATTATATTCAGTATTATCAACTCGACGATTATAAAAAGAGCGAATTAAAGCGAAAAAATCATCAACATTAAAATCTAAACTGATGATACTATCAATTTCATCTATAAAAATAACAATATTTGATTCAACATATTTTAAAAGAATATCTCGGAGAAAATTACCAAAGAAATTCACCGCAGATAAAGATTCTTGATCATATTTATCCCACCAACTGTCTATATCACATTTTTCATTTAATTCAAAGGTATTAATTAATTCATTAATAATTCCTGCATACCATTGTAAAGGAGTAATATTGGCTGAACCAATATCAGTTAAATCAATAGCAGCACAAGCAAATCCATCTACTTCTTTAAGTCGTTTCATTGTCTGAACTCTTAAAGAAGATTTACCCATTTGTCGGGAGTTTAAAACATAACAAAATTCTCCCTTTTTTATAGCTTGATATAGTTCATTATCGGCTTTTCTGGTGACATAAGTAGGAGCAGAAGCTGGGAGCGAACCACCTACTTGATATTCATAGTTCACTGAGGTTAAGTTTTCCATTTAATTTGTTGAATACCGATAAATTGAGGTAATTGACTTAAATCTTCTTGAGATTCTTCTAAACATAATTCTAAGACTTCTTTTAAATTCTGTTGTAATTCGTCTAAAGTCGATCCTTGAGTATGAACTCCTCGAATAGCGGGAATAATTCCTACATATAATTTGGTATCGGCATCATATTCAATATAAGCGGTGAAAATTTTAGTCATAATCTTAAATTAGGGGGGTTAAAATCCCCGACTTCTTCCTTGATGATGTCAATCAATTATAAACCAATGCCAGAAGTCGAGGATCTACTTTGTTATATTTTAAATGACATCAACTAATCTTGCAAGCGATCGCAGAAATAAAGCCGATACAAATTACATAGCCCGCCTCAGAATGAATTCTGAGTCTAATAGCAAAAGTCGTCTAAAGACGACTGAAGAAAAATTCACAGTCCGTTTCAACGGACTTTAGTTATTAGCCCAGAACTAAAGTTCAGGGCGGTTTATGTTTATAACAAAATAACTCTGGTTAGATTTAGTTAATTGTCATTATTTTAAATGACATCAATTAATCTTGCAAGCGATCGCAGAAATAAAGCCGATACAAATTACATAGCCCGCCTCAGAATGAATTCTGAGTCTAATAGCAAAAGTCGTCTAAAGACGACTGAAGAAAAATTCACAGTCCGTTTCAACGGACTTTAGTTATTAGCCCAGAACTAAAGTTCAGGGCGGTTTATGTTTATAACAAAATAACTCTGGTTAGATTTAGTTAATTGTCATTATTTTAAATGACATCAATTAATCTTGCAAGCGATCGCTAAAATAAAGCCGATATAAATTACACAGGGGAATTACCTTATTACCTTTTGATTCTGCCAATCCCATGCTTTTTAATTTAAAAGCATAAATTGGTTCTAAGGTAACAGCATCATCACTATTAACCAATTTTAACATAGCTGATTTTAGTTGTTTATTTTCTTCTAAAATCAAAAGATGACGATATAAATGGTCTTCATATAATCCTTCTTCAGTGGGAGCAATTGCTAAAAATTGCTTTAAAGTTAAGTCGTTAGTAGCAATATGATATAATGCTGTTCTCACCAAATAAGGATGACCGTCAATCATCCCCATTAATTGATTAATTTCTGTATCTGACCATTGCAATCCATGTCGTTTAACTAAATCCTGAACCTGTGCTAAACTAAACTTATTTAAATCAATTGGTAAACCCACATTAAAAGGAGATTTATTCACATCCAAAGAAATATAAACTTCTTGAGAATGGGAAATAACTAATCTCAGTTTTTGCCAAGTTTCATTATTTTTGCCTTTTTCATGCCATGAACGTAACATAGTGAAAAATTCATCAGCAATTTCACTATATTGAAAGATTCTATCTACTTCATCTAATCCTAGAATTACAGGCTGTTTCAATTCTTTTAAAAGATAGGATTGGAAGTAATTTGTACAATTAGTTTGACTGCTATAACGCTGAGGTTTCCAATATTGATCTATCTTTTCTTCAATCCCTAATTCTAAACTGACATTTGCACAAAAAGACTCTAAAAAACTATCCAGATTTTTAAATAATTCTCGACTCCATAAATTAATAAATCCTGTTTGATAACCTTGCTTTTCTCCTTGATGTAAAATCCTACTCATTAATGAAGTTTTCCCCATTTGTCGAGGTGCTTTAATCCTAATTAATGCCCCAGGTTTTACAATAGCAGTATAACAGTTAGCCTCAATGGGAGGACGTTCAACATAGAAAGGGGAATTTAGAGGAACTTGACCATCTAAATTTTCAAAAGGAATATTAATATCTCTTGGTTGAATAGGTTCAGATTTCGACTCAGGTACACCCTGAATAAAAGCTTTTTTAGTTGTTGAATCTTTTGTCCTCAAAACCGGAGTTAAATGCTCTGGAATATTTTCCATTTCAATAGCATTACATCCTAAATCAAAAGCACTTTTAATTAATTGTCCTGCAAATAAAGTATCGTAAAAACCAATCGCAAATTGTTTAGCAGCTTCATCACCAATTTTTTGATTCATCCCGACGACATAATTAACATAAGGATAAATACCTTCTGCTTGTACATCTGAATAACAAGCATTGAGAAAAACACAATCAATAAAAAATATTTCTTGTAATGCTTTAAACAATTTGGCTAAAGGAGCAACTTTGACTAAAAAGGCTTCTCCATTATCTGCCATTAAAGCTAAACCCTGTTCTCCTCCACCATGTCCTGAGAAATGCACAATATCTGGCTTATGACCTAATAGGGTACGACGAAGTTCTTGAGGACGGACTGCCTCTTCTACAATAATTGTAAATTGTTCACGGTTTTGGGAACGTTCCCAAGCACTTTTAATTTCCCTGACTTCCTCACTTAAACGCAACGGTTTTGTGTTGGTGGGGTTAGCGGTTAAAATAAGAATTTTTTTCATCACCGTCGTTTTATAAAGATATAGTTACCACTACCGTGTATTTGAAGTATTGTATCCTTTATAGTTACCAAAACCGTAACGGTGATCAAATCTCAGGCTATTTAGAACTTCAACAACAAGATCCCCGACTTCTCAAAGAAGTCGGGGATCTGAGTGCCTCTTGTTATACACACAAGCCTTTAGACACTGGGATAAAAGATACTTATTCCAAAAACTGTAAATATTGTTATGATTTCAGAAATTAGTAACTGATGTATCTCATCAGTGAAAACATTCTTTCAGGAGGAAATTCCTTTGTCTCGACGCTATTTATTTACTTCCGAGTCAGTTACAGAAGGTCATCCAGATAAAATTTGTGATCAAATCTCGGATACCATCATTGACGCGCTATTAGCAGAAGACCCTAATAGCCGTGTAGCAGCAGAAGTTGTAGTTAATACTGGTTTGGTGCTAATTACTGGAGAAATTACCACTAAAGCTCATGTCAATTACGTCAATCTTGCCCGTAAAAAAATTGCGGAAATTGGCTATACTGACGCTGGTAACGGCTTTTCTGCGGATAGCGCTAGTGTTCTAATTGCCTTGGATGAACAATCAGCGGATATTGCTCAAGGTGTAAATACTGCTAAAGAAGCCAGAACCGAGGATAGTGAAGAACTATTCGATAAAATCGGCGCTGGTGATCAAGGGATCATGTTTGGTTTTGCTTGTAACGAAACCCCAGAACTGATGCCTTTACCCATCAGTTTAGCACACCGCATTGCCCGAAGATTGGCAGGAGTTCGCAAAGCTGGTATTCTCCCTTATCTGCGTCCTGATGGTAAAACCCAAGTTACCATTGTTTATGAAGATGGCAAACCTGTAGGCATTGACACCATCTTAATTTCTACCCAACATACAGCTACCATTGGGGATATTACCGATGATGCTGGGGTACAGGCTAAGATTAAGGCTGACCTGTGGACAGAAGTAGTAGAACCTATATTTGGTGATATTGCTATCAAACCAAGTGAGGAAACCAAGTTTTTAGTTAACCCCACTGGTAAGTTTGTCATTGGTGGACCCCAAGGAGATTCCGGTTTAACAGGACGGAAAATCATTGTTGATACCTACGGTGGTTATTCTCGACATGGTGGTGGTGCATTCTCCGGTAAAGACCCCACGAAAGTAGATCGTTCTGCGGCTTATGCGGCTCGTTATGCAGCAAAAAATATTGTTGCGGCTGGGTTAGCAGAAAAATGTGAAGTGCAGCTAAGTTACGCCATTGGTGTAGCGCGTCCTGTCAGTATCTTTGTTGATACTTTCGGTACAGGTAAAGTGGATGATGAAATTCTGTTGAACTTAGTCAAAGAAAACTTTGAACTCCGGCCAGCGGGAATTATCCATGTGTTCAATTTACGTAACTTACCAAGTGAAAGAGGCGGACGTTTTTATCAGGACGTTGCAGCTTATGGTCATTTAGGAAGAACGGATTTGGATTTACCCTGGGAACACACTGATAAGGTAGACGTTTTAAAGAAAGCGGCGTTTGCTTAATCAGTTAGTTTAATACCCAGACTTAATTTGAGGTTATAGACAGTTTAAATATCTATAGCCTCTTTTTTTTGGAGTTTCCTAAGAGACTTCCAAGAAATAAATTATCCTAAGAAACGAACCACAGAGGCACAGAGTACACAGAGAGAGAATTTCTGCATCAGTTTTGGGACATTTTTTTATTTGGAAGTCTCTAAGTTAATAGGACTTACGCATTGACAACTTTTACTAAAGATGGATTGCGGTTTTTCGTCTCTTGTAGGGTGCGTCAGACCCGATAATTTAACCACATTAGCCATATTTTTCCATCTGACGCACCCTACGCATAAAACATATCATGTCTAATTTGTATAGTGCGTAAGTCCTAGTTAATCTACTTAATCCCAGTCAGGAAAGTTAGCTCCATCTTCGCCACCAATACCAATCCCTGTGTTATATATGCCAGCATCGGTAATGTTAAGATTGTCCATTGATGCTTGATAGACGTTGGAATCATTAATTGTGGCGCGGGTAAGATTTGCGCCGTTTAAGTTAGCTTTTTTCAAATTGACGTTGGTAACAAAGGCTGATGTTAAGTTAGCACCTGCTAAGTTTGCTCCGGTCAAGTCAGCACCTTCTAAGTTAGCATTTGTAAGGTTAGCACCCTGAAGATTTGCGCCTCGTAAGTCTGCACCAATTAAATGAGTACCACTGAGGTTGAGTCCTGATAGGTTACATTGGACACATTCTCTAGTTGACAAAAGTTTCTGTAAATCTTTTTGGCTGCCAGCTTGAACTGAACTAGCTAGAAACAGGGGAGTTATCAAGGCCATAACGGCTAATAGTTGAAGTTTCATAAAATTTCCCCCTCTCACAATATAGTTATGTCCGTTCTTTGCCTCACGAATTCATTATCTCACTAATTAGCTAAAAAATGTTGATTTAAACTACAAGCTTGATATTTCTTTTTATAAATCAGTAATTGGGAATAAGTAGGTGAACACAATAAAACCAAACTGTGTAAAGAAATGTAAAATCGCCCAAACCCTCTTCACTCTTGCCTCTTGCATGAGTGCCTTTTGCCTTGCCATAACGACAATTTTCAACACCAACCTACTTAGACAATTGGTAAACTGCGTCAATTCGTAAGTCCTAGTTTTTTATAGTGGTTTTTGTTAAGATTGATGAAATTTTTCTGGTGAAATACCACTATGGCTTTATATGCAGAATTACATCGGCATTTAGGTGGTTCCGTTGTCCCTCGTGTCCTATGGCGATATTTCCAGCGTCATAATACTGAGTTGATTTCTCGCTTTGGTGAATATGCAGAGTTTGAAGATTTTTATACTCGTCCTCGTAATACTTTGGATGAATATCTAGAATTGCATACCCTTGTGGAAAGTGTGCAAACGGTGGAGACTTTACCTTACTTTATTTACCGCTTATTACGCGGTGCTTATATTTTTGAGAATTTGGCTTATTTGGAATTACGCTATACTCCCTATTTACGAACTCCTGAACATTTGAGTCAAGAGGAAAGAATTGATAAGATGGCGGAGATTGTAGATGTTGTGGGTAAATCTAGTCATGTACCCGAATATCCCATTGTTACTAGTCAAATTCTTTGTATGCACTCCCGTTTATCTTTTGAGGTAAATAAGGCAATTATTGATTTGGCGGCGCAAAATAGAGAATATGTTTGTGCGATAGATGTGGCTGGTGGCGATCGCTATTATGATGAACGCATGGAAGAATGGATTAGTTTATATAATTATGCCCATTCACTGGGTATTAACACCACAGGGCATCTTTATGAAACTAAGGATGGTTGTTATCCAGAATTGTTACCCTATTTAATGCGAATTGGTCACGGAATCCAAGTTCCGCTTTTGTATCCTGAGTTACTGCCAGAAATTGCCAGAAGAGGACAATGTTTAGAGGTTTGTCCAACAACTTATTTAAAAACAGGGACTTTACAGGATATTCGGCAACTCAAGTTGGTTTTTGACCGATGTTTTGCAGCGGGAGTTGATATCGCTATTTGTACGGATAATGCGGGTTTACATAATGTGCGTCTTCCGTTTGAATATGAAAATCTTTTGACTTACGACATTATCAATTTTCAACAGTTACAAGCTTGTCAAGAGGCAGCTTTCCGTCATGCTTTCGCTTGGCCTCATAGTCAACGTCCAGCATCTTTGTTAACTGGGTTGTTGAGGTAGGTGACAGGTAAGTTGGGGGAGTCGGGGG
>NZ_LJOU01000072.1:0-33741 GCF_001672085.1 Anabaena sp. AL93
CCCCACCTCTCTCCCCCCGTCATTTTCGGGTTGACAGACTACTACCTCAGCAGACCCAAAACGATAACCTCTACCATAAACAGTATGAATCATTGGTGTTTCATCCACTCCTTCTACCTTGCGACGCAACAGACGAATTAAAGCCGCAATCACATTACTATTAGGTTGCTCCTCATTTTGCCATAAATGCTGCAAAATTTGAGCATGAGTCAGTAATTGTCCTGAATTTTCCATAAAGTATTGTAATAATTGACTTTCCTTTTGAGAGAGTTCTATGATTCTTCCGTGACGATAAGCTATTTGATTTTCTATATCAAGTTCCAAATCGGCTATAACTAACTTTCCTTTTGTACTACTATAAGATTCTGTACCAGTACGACGTAACAAAGCCCGGACTCTTGCCAGTAATTCCCGTAATTCAAAAGGTTTGACTAAATAATCATCAGCACCTGCATCCAAACCTTGAACTCTGTCATCTAAAGTATCTTTTGCCGTTAGAAATAGCACAGGAGTTATTTTCCCTTGCCGACGTAATTCCTGACAAATCTCTAACCCCGTTTTTCCCGGTAACATCCAGTCTAAAATCAGTAAATCATAACTGCCTATTGCCGCTAAATTACTGCCACTTATTCCATCATCAGTAGCATCAACACTGTAACCTTCACGGGTTAACAGACGACTTAAAGGGTCAGTTAGTTCGACTTCATCATCAACTAATAAAATTTTCATATGTTAGTAGTGAGTAATATAGATATATTCTCAATATAGTGAACTGCAAACACATCAAGAATACAAAAAAAAGAATGTTAACTGTTGCAATACCAAAAGGGGAACTACTTAAACCTAGTCTCCGCATATTACAATCTGTAGGATTAGATTTTAGTGCTTTTTTAGAATCAGGCAACCGCCAATTGCAAATTCCTGATGCCAGTGGACAAGCAAAAGCATTGTTAGTCCGAGCGCAAGATGTACCTGTTTATGTAGAATATGGTCAGGCACAATTGGGAATTGTCGGCTACGATGTCCTGAGAGAAAAACAGCCCCAAGTTGCCCAATTAGTGGATTTAAAATTTGGATATTGTCGGATGTCTGTGGCTGTAAAAGCTACCAGTTCCTACAAATCTCCTTTAGATTTACCTGCTCATGGTCGAGTTGCTTCTAAATATGTAAATTGTGCGCGAGAATATTTCCAAGGTTTGGATTTACCAATAGAAATTGTCCCCTTATACGGTTCTGTGGAATTAGGTCCAATTACCGGAATGTCGGAAGCAATTGTTGATATAGTTTCCACAGGAAAGACTTTAAAGGAAAATGGTTTAATTGAAATTGCGACTTTGTATGAAAGTACAGCCCGGTTAATTGTCCACCCTTTAAGTTATCGGTTGAATACAGGTAATTTAGATCAATTAATTGAACAAATGCGATTAGGACTTCTCACAGCAGTTTAATTTAGTTTCTCAGATCCCCGACTTCTTGGAGAAGTCGGGGATCTTAAATTTAGGACTTTTTGACGTTATTGACAGCACTAAGTTGATCTAAAATTGCGAGAACCTCTTGTTCAAATGCAACTTGAGCGCGGTTAGTTTTTCCGCCAATATACAAAGTTTCGCCCTTTTGTAAAGCCCAAATTTGAGAATGGGAGAAATAACTCATAACTACACCTAACATCAACAAACCAAAACCTGTATAAACAATAGGAATACCAGGATCAAATTTGATTTGTAAACCCGTGCTACCCATGATATCAAGAATTTGTAAATTTACCCCATTTACAGGGATAGACATTCCTGCACGCACAGTATTAATTAATTTACCTTGGGCATCATAAATTAATACCATACCTTGCAAATCCTTGGCTAATAGGGAAACACCTTCACTTAAATCAGGTTTAGTCGGAATCCAAGTTCCCCAAATTCTCCCTCTACCTTTGGTGTCTAATTGTACCATTGGTAATTGAAAAATTGGACTTTTATTTAATCTCACCCGAACATTAGAAATTCCCCAATCTGTTTGATAGAAAACGACACCATGATAACGGAGAGGTTTGTTAACATAAATTTTCTCATGGTTAACTTCTTGACCATCATTATTCAACACAGACATATCTGAATAAAATTGGTCAATCCCCCCCGTTGGTGTGTAATCAATCCAAAAGCGATTGACACGCACAGACCAATCTTTTAACACATCTTTAGATGACCAAGCACCAGCATCAACAATATTTTTTACCTGGAATGTATCACCGCTAGTAATCATTTCTTGAGCCATGAATCCCGTCATTGCTCCCCAAATTCCTCCCAGCAAAATAGCAACAATACCAATGTGAACAATGATCGGACCAATGCGCCCAACTATACCTTTACGGGCATAGAGAATATCATCTTTTTTTTGATTTGTTCCTTGAAATATTCGATAACTTTTTTGCTGCAAAATTGACGGAATTGATGACAAACAAACACCCTCCAATTCAGCGCTCAAAGCTAACTTTGTAAAGTTACGAGGTTCTTCGTAATATTTCCACTTCTGAGCAGCTTTGAGGGCTGGTAATTGCCGAGTAAAGGTACAAGCTGTTAAACTAGTTCCAAATAAAACTAATAAACTCAAAAACCACCAAGTTCTATATACATGATCTAATCCAACTACTTGAATAACTTTCCAAGAAAGAAAACCAAATAAAGCAGGATGTTCTGGATAATTAGATTGGTAAAAATCAGGCAATTGTCCCTGTTCAATTACTGTACCACTAACACTAAATAAGGCAATAACCAGTAATAGGATAATTGCCAACCGTAAATCAGTTAATACAGGTAAAATTTGCCGACGGATAAACCTACCAGGGATTAACCACCAACTTAATTCTGTGGATGTTGTCTGATCTGAAGTCATTGCTTAGAAACTACCAATAGGAATGCGAGAAAGTAAAGAAAAAACACCAAAGCCTACTAATAACCCACCACTAACAGGATTGATCCAACCAGACCAACGGCGCAATTCTAATAGGTTTTTAATTGCAGCAGTAAATGTACCTGCTAGAATTAATGGAGTTACATATCCGGCTGTGTAAGAAAGTAGTAAAACAGCACCTAAAACTAAATCTTGAGTATTAGCAACCCAACCTAATAAACTAGCTAAAACTGGTGTGCTACAAGGAGAAGCGACTAACCCAAATGTTAAACCAATCAAGTATGAACGGACTCCGGCAGGTAAATCTTGAGAAATCCAATTTGTTTCATTCAAAGAAGGAAATTGTATGGGTAATGCTTCTAATAAGTTTAGTCCCATAATAATAGCGATAATGCTGACAATAATTGGTAAACCAATTCCTATCTGTCCATAGACTTTACCAACTAAACCTGCGAGGATTCCCATACCTGCTAATGTAGTTGCTAATCCTAACGCGAACCAAGTTGATTGGGCTGCTGCTTGCAAACGACTTTTAGCCTCATAACCACCAATATAGCCAATGGTAATGGGCAGCATAGATAGCATACAAGGCGTGAGGCTGGTCAGCAAGCCAGCCAGAAAAATAATGCCAATGCTGACGAAACTCAAGTGGGTGAGTTGGTTCGCAACAAGGGTGTTGGCAAATTGTTCAAGTTCATAAATGCGTGTTTCCAGAGTTTCTAGCATGGGTATATTTACGTGATAAATGCTTACTCTGCTTGAATTTTAACGTATTTTGGGTGATGAAGTCATAAAAGTAAGTATCATACTGCAAAGTATACTTCCGGATTTTTGTGAAAAATTAATGAATTTATAGTAAAGATTACCCGAAATTGGATTAAGAGACTTCCAAATAAAAAAATGTCCCAAAACTGATGCAGAAATTCTCTCTCTGTGTACTCTGTGCCTCTGTGGTTCGTTTCTTAGGATAATTTATTTCTTGGAAGTCTCTAATTGTTCTGACAGTTGCCTTAATGGCACATTATCATCAAATACACATTTAAAATCAAAAAGACTCATTCAGAAGGAATCTACCACCATGACTCGCAAAGCCAACAAAGTCTTACAACAATCTGGAGTTATTCCCTATCGAATCATAGATGGAAAAGTTGAAGTTCTATTGATTACCACTCGCAGCCGTCAAGGTTGGGTAATTCCTAAAGGGGGACTTTGTAAAGGTATGAGTCCCCATGATTCAGCAGCTAAGGAGGCATGGGAAGAAGCAGGAGTGGTCGGTAGAGTCACAACTGAAGAGTTAGGTAATTATAAATATCGAAAACGCGGGAATACCTATCAAGTAAATTTATTTTTACTACCTGTAGAAATAATCTTAGAAGATTGGCCAGAAGCTACCGCCAGAGAAAGAAAATGGTTAGAGGTGAATCAAGCCGCCGAATTAGTCAAGGAAACTTCACTCAAAAAAATTATTCAAAATTCATGGATATAGACACCTATCCAGAATATCCAGATCCCCGACTTCTTAAAGAAGTCGGGGATCTTATTTTAAATCATCTCAAAAGCTAAATTATGACTTTTAAGAAAATTATGAGTAAAATGATCTACTACATTTGTATCACTCAATTCTAAATTGTAAAAATCTACAAACTCATGATCAAAATATGGTCCTGCGTGCCAAGTTCCTACACTTAATTTAATAAAACAATTTCCCGGAATCCGAAAAGCCGCAAGTTTTGATAATAGAGGTTCATTCATCTCATTATCAGGTGGACAAACTGCCATTAACCAATCTTTACCCTCCAAAGAACCTAAACATTGAGTACATTTGATATGACGAGTAATTTGGTGAAATCTCCGTCCTTTTTTTTGCAATCGCATAATATAAAAACGGGGAATACCATTTTGTAAATTTAACTGTGCATCTTCTTGATCAAAATTTTTCCCATCTTTACTTGCGTATATTACCTGTCCATAAGGTTGAAAATTTTCTGGTGTAATCAATTGACATGGCAGTTCTTGTATTGTTGATAATGCACTCATAACTTTTTTACTTCATAGTTTAGCTACAATCTAACAACGCCTGTTTAAATTCTGCTGCTGTTTGAAAATAAATTTGCGGTTGTTCCCGCAAAGCTAAATCTATCACCTTTGCTAACTTTTGGGGAATACCATGATGACGCTGAAGAATAGGAACAGGGCTATTTTGTAAAACTGATAACCAAGGATCACCTGTAAAATTACGGGGGAAATATCCCGTTAGCATATTATATAAACAAGCTGCTGTTGCCCAGATATCAATTTCCGGTAATTCGTCTTTAAAATTTAGCACCTGTTGACGCGGCATAAATGCAGGTGTTCCCATCTTTGTGCCGGTTAAAGTTTGTCCACTTAACCCAGCTAAGTCAAATGCTTTGGATAAACCGTAATCGCCTATTTTTACAACTATTTTATCGTTAATTTTACTGATGAAAATATTATTGGGTTTTAAATTTTGATGAACTAAACCCTTATCTTTTGTCATTATTCCATCAACTGATTTAATATAGGGAATTTCGACTTCATGGGCATATATTAAACCATCAAGAACTTGTAAGGTTATATCTACGGCAATATCAATAGGTAAACGCCATCCTGATCTTTGCATGAAGTCCCAAACATTACCTCCTGGAAAATATTCCATTGTGAAAAAGAAAGTATTTTCTACAAAGCCATAATCTAACAATTGCACAATATTAGGATGTTGTAAAATCTTGATGTTTTCTGTTTCTCTCAAAAACATTTCTATCCCATTTTTTTGATTTGCAACCGCAGGTAACATAATCTTAAGAGCGATGGATTTCTTGGTTTGAATATCCTTGGCTGCAAATACTTCTGCAAAGTCACCTTTACCTAATGACTTGGTTAAACTATAGCCAGAGATACTTTGAAGACTAGCATGACCACTTTGAGATAAATTTATGAGTTTTTCAGCAACGGTTAAAAAATTCCGTTGTTCGTTTTCTTCTGGGACAGGTAAATCTGGTATTTGGTTTAATTGATCTTCTACTTGTACGCTAATTTTAAAAAGAATATCACCCAACTTAATTTCATCACCGTCCTGTAAATTGTATTCGGGAAAACTTAATTTTACAGCTTCTTGGGCTGGTTGTTGCCTTTGTCTTTGTCCAATTTTTTTACCGTTTACAAAAGTACCATTTAAACTTCCTAAATCTCGCACACGAATATCTGGGGGGTTAATATCAAGTAAACAGTGATAGCGGGAAATAGTCATATCAACCTTGTCAGCTATTTGCAAGTTACAATCATCGTTTCTGCCAACAATACAAGTGCTGCGAGATTCAAAAACATATTGTTTTCTAGAAAGTTTACCCTGTGTGATGGTAAGTGTAATTTTAGATGGCATTTTTAATAATTAATAATTCAAACTTGAACTAGTAGTCTGTCAATCCAAAAATGACGGGTAAAGGCAAGCAGGGGGAGAAGAGGGGTAGGGGGAGTAGGGGAGGGAAAAACAGAAGTTTCTTCCTATCATTATCCGTCAAAATAAATTTGACGAACTACTAAGGAACGCAAATTTAATAACCTGCAATTCTGATGTAACCTGGAATGGTGCGTTACGCTGTCGCTAACACACCCTACTTTTGCACCTTATTTAATTCACATTCCTAAGTAGGTGAACATAATAAAACCAATCTGTGTAAAGAAAAGTAAAATCGCCCAAACCCTCTTCACTCTTGCCTCTTGCATGAGTGCCTCTTGCCTTGCCATAACGACGATTTTCAATGCTAACCTACTTAGTGCTTATGCGAAGTTAATTTATATAGCATAACAGATTCATGAATGCTTAGATTATTATTAAAACAAGTTATGAATTATACTCAGAAATTACTCCCATATATTTAGCTTAAACTCAATACCACTTTTCAAACATCCTCTGATAAAAAAGGGAGAAAATATGGCGTTGCTGATTAAGGGTATGAATTTTAGTCTCACGCAAAGGCGCAATCACGCTTCGTGATTTCGAAGAGTAGACGCAAAGGTAAGATTTTTAAAGGTTCAATTTGGAAATTTCATACCTCGATTCAGCAACGCCGAAAATATATATATTTCTCTCCCTTTTCTCATCAGCAGAACTTAGATTTTACCAATACTGTGTAGTCCTAAAATAATACCTGCTCCTAAAATATGCCCAAAAGAAGCAGTTGCTAATACCGCAGGTAAACCAAAACCACCGAAAAGTTGAGGTGCTGGTAATTCTGGTTTAGCGTTAGGATGCTCAATAGTGAATTTGCCAACAGCAATAGCGAAAATATTGGCAATAATCATAATTATGCCAATATTAGGACTCCATTCTAGAGATGTGGTGACTGTAGCCAGTAAGTTTGAAGTCAACATCTAATTTACTCCTGATATTTTCGGATGCTTGACAATATCATCCAAATATTGATTAATAAAAATCTATATAATTGCTTACTTTGTAGTAAATTTTAACATTTGTTTTCAATTCTTAATAAGGATAACTGCTGTACTGAATAACAATTTTCGATATTTGTCGCTGTTTTAATGGTATATCTGTAATGGCTGGTAATTGCTAAAATAAGGGTAATTATTTCCTGGATTGATCATGTCCTCAACTCTTGATTCTTTACCGCCGGCACTGAATAAAATTGTCCACCGTTTTCAACGTGCTACAGAACCTAAACGACGATATGAGCAGTTGATATGGTATGCTCAAAAGCTACAAGAGTTCCCTGAAGATGGGAAAATTCCCGAAAATAAAGTTCCAGGTTGTGTTTCTCAGGTGTATGTTACGGCATCACTAGAAGATGATAAAGTCATCTTTCAGGGTGATTCTGATTCCCAATTAACAAAGGGATTGTTAGCATTATTAATAGAAGGATTAAATGGATCAACACCCACAGAAATAGTTCAGCTTACTCCTGATTTTATTCAAGAAACTGGCTTAAATGTGAGTTTGACTCCTTCCCGCGCTAATGGTTTTTACAATATTTTCAAAACAATGCAAAAAAAAGCTTTGGAATGTAAATTAGAAAATTAGCAATTGGCGATTCAACAACTCGAATACTTTTTGAGGGTTTAAATTATTCTTTCTTTGTTGTGAACTTCCCTCGGCTATGGAGACTGGGCAACCACGGGGGGCATTGGTGTCAACTTAACGTAAAACATCTATCCCGCAAAGAACTCAAGTCGTCTCATTCCCAGTCTCTGACTGGGAATGAATTCTAGAAGGCTCTGCCTTCAATGATATTAGAGGCAGAGCCTCATTAACTGCATTCCTAGTCAGAGACTAGGAACGAGATGTGGTAGGGATTTGAGCTTAAGTTGACACCATTACGCGGGGGGTTGCCCCTACAGATTCTGAATATTAATAATGATAGATTATGCTCCTTCTGAGCGATCGCTTTTTTGACTAGGAGAAGATTCATAAAGAGCATCCAACTGTTCCCGTGCATCCTCAATATTAATTGAACGCATGACTAGCAGTGGTTCTTTAATCATGTTACCTGCGCTGTCTAACAATTCGGGATGGGAAACATACTGCTTTCTACCCGCATAATAACCAAAGCCACCTTGTGATGATTGGTTAGCTGAATATGTCCTTTCTCTATCGAAACTGAACATGATCAGATTCCGAATTAAGTTACCGACAGCTATGAATGCCAAAACGGTGAAAGCCAGAATATAGAGTAGGTGTAGCATTGAATTTTCCTCCAGAACAGTAAAGGTTAAAATGTTATTTCGTAAAACTTAAAACTCCGCAAATAAATGATTCGCGGTAAAAAAAGAAGAATGTAAAATTTCTTACTTGTGCGCCTATGTTATTTGATGCAATCCTTATATTCAGATTAAGGTAACATGAGACACATTATTTTTTTATGAAAACAATGTTAAGAATTGTCTAATATCTTTACAATTTCCAACTCATTTAGATTTTGCCAGGGATTTATTATTCCTTGGATTGACCTAAACGCATTCCCACACTCCAACATTCTGTAACTAATTGATGCCAAGGCATTACAGTTGCCATATCAATTCCCACTTGTTTTTCAGTTGCTGTAAACAACATCCTTACTGTGTTCAGTTCACATTCTGCATCTTTGACTCGTTTTAGTAAGTTTAGTTGCTCTTGTTCACTCATGAATTGGATTTTCTCATTTTCCAGGATTTGACTATAGCGCTCAAACCAATATTGAAAATCCTCTAACAGCGGTTCTAAGACTGATTTCAGTAAATCAGCACTTGGTAAATTCGAGTCTCTCATATACGAGAAGCATATTTCCTAATTCTCTTTTTATATTAACGTTATTTACGATTCTTAACAATCAATTCATAAGAATACCCGGTAAGTGGGAAACGAGCGCGTCTTTAGACCTGAGAGGGAAACGACACGAGCGGTTTTAACCGCTGTGGATATTAAAATTGAAACCAGATTTTTGATTGGAACCTGGAAACCAACTCCCATTTCTGGGGTAATGTTAGCCTCGACCTGTTATGAGAGCTTGTTGGGCTTGCAACACTGTTCCACTGACCTTAGAACTGTTTAATCACAAGCGACAGAGCAGGGAACTAGCAACGCATTCCGGGGTGTCGTGACTCAAATAACGGCTACCCTTCGACTCCCTTCGACTTCGCTCAGGGCAAGTCGCTCAGGGTGGTCTGGTCAGTACGGCTTGCTTGATTACTCTTGCAAGCCCAGTCCCTTTAGGGCTGGGTTACTGACAACTTCTCACATCAAAAACCTTGTAAATCTGTAACTTCGTACCTGAAGCACAATTATATAAATTTGGCAATAAATTTGTAAAGCTCCTTGGGAGTAAGTCTGGATACCTCTAAAGGAATAAATCGTGATTGAGCTAAATTAGGAGAAACCATAGCCAGTGGACTATTATTTATTTTGTAACTGGAGTTTGGACTAATTTCTTCGGCTAAAGCTTCAAACGCAAGCTGAGAAAAGGTTTCAGACTTTAGAAATCTTATTTGGATTCGTAATCTCCAGTGCTTGCCTAGTAAGGGTTTCAGCCTATGGAAGTCTATTTAGTCCAAACTCCAGTTTGTAAAGATATTTTTTGTCAAGTTTATTTTTAACACTTCGCCAAAAGTTTAACAGCCAATGTCGCCAAATCAAGAAACCCAAGCAGTCGAAAAAATCTATTTACCCCGTACCAGCGAATCAGAAACTTTAAAAAAGATTCGCCATACAGCTTCCCATATCATGGCAATGGCAGTACAAAAGCTGTTTCCCAAAGCGCAAGTCACAATTGGTCCTTGGATTGAAAACGGGTTCTATTATGATTTTGATAGTCCAGAACCCTTTAGCGATAAGGATTTGAAAACCATTCAAAAAGAAATGGTGAAGATTATTAATCGCAAATTGCCATTAATTCGGGAAGAAGTCAGCCGCGAAGAGGCACAACACCGCATTGAAGCTATTAAAGAGCCTTATAAGCTAGAAATTCTGGCTGATATTAAACAAGAACCCATCACGATTTACCATTTGGGAGATCAATGGTGGGATTTGTGTGCTGGTCCACATTTGGAAAATACCAGCGAAATAAATCCCAAAGCTATAGAATTAGAAAGTGTTGCTGGTGCTTATTGGCGGGGAGATGAGAAAAAAGCCCAGTTGCAGCGTATTTATGCTACGGCTTGGGAAACTCCCGAACAATTAGCTGAGTACAAACGCCGCAAGGAAGAAGCTTTACGCCGTGATCATCGTAAACTGGGTAAAGAACTGGGGTTATTTATCTTTTCCGATTTAGTCGGTCCTGGTTTACCTTTGTGGACTCCGAAAGGAACTTTGTTAAGAACGATTTTAGAGGACTTTCTCAAAAAAGAGCAGTTAAAACGGGGCTATTTACCTGTGGTGACTCCCCACATTGCTAGGGTTGATTTATTTAAGACATCGGGACATTGGCAGAAATATAAGGAAGATATGTTTCCTTTGATGGCTGAAGATGAGGAAGCAAGAGCCATAGAACAGGGTTTTGTCATGAAACCGATGAATTGTCCTTTTCATATCCAAATATACAAGAGTGAATTACGCTCTTATCGGGAATTACCGATGCGGTTGGCGGAATTTGGCACGGTTTACCGTTATGAACAGTCGGGAGAATTGGGGGGTTTAACCAGGGTGCGCGGTTTTACGGTTGATGATTCTCATTTGTTTGTAACTCCTGAACAGTTAGACAGCGAATTTCTGAATGTTGTAGATTTGATTTTGAGCGTTTTCAAAAGTCTGCAATTGAAGAATTTTAAAGCCAGATTGAGTTTCCGTGACCCAGCCAGTGATAAATATATTGGTGGGGATGAAGTTTGGGATAAAGCGGAAGGGGCGATTCGTCGCGCTGTGCAACAATTGGGAATGGAGCATTTTGAAGGCATTGGGGAAGCGGCTTTCTATGGACCCAAGCTAGATTTTATCTTCAGTGATGCTTTGGAACGAGAATGGCAATTGGGAACGGTGCAGGTAGATTATAATTTACCTGAACGGTTTGATTTAGAATATGTGGCTGAAGATGGTTCGCGCAAACGTCCGGTAATGATTCACCGCGCCCCTTTTGGTTCTTTAGAACGATTAATTGGGATTTTGATTGAAGAGTACGCGGGTGATTTTCCCTTGTGGTTAGCGCCTGTGCAAATCAGGTTATTACCTGTAGGTGATCTTCAGTTAGATTTTACCAAAGAAGTGGCAGCAAAGATGGTTGCGTTAGGGATTCGGGCGGAAGTGGATTTGAGTGGCGATCGCCTCGGTAAGTTGATTCGTAACGCCGAAAAGGATAAAATACCTGTCATGGCGGTGGTTGGTGCGAAGGAAGTAGAAGCCAACAGCTTGAGTATCCGTACCCGTGCTTCTGGGGAATTGGGAGTCATAACTGTAGATGAAGTTGTGAATAAGATCACAGAAGCAATTACTAACTTTAGTAACTTCTAAAAAAGTAGGTTGGGTAGAAAGAAGGGAAAGTTTAAAACTCTCTGCGACTCTGCGCCTCTGCGTGCAAAAAAATCACTTTTCTACCCAACAAAATCCCAAAACTTCTCACTCAAAAGCGCATCAACATTCAGACTAAAATCCCACACATCAGGAAATTGAAAACTAGGATAATCTTCCCTAACTTCCATCAGCGCCTCTTCCCAAGCTTGATCTAATACTGCTGTAAAATATCGCTTCAGACTAGGGGATTGTTTGAGAAGAATTCTTAACTGACGACGTTGTTCTCGAATTGTCACTTCCCATCCACGATTATCATATTCACTATTAACATAAATCCGTTTTAATAAATGCACCCATAGTACAATTAGGCGGCTTTCAACCTCAGCCCTATCCCTACTCGCCAAGATTTCCATCTCCTCAATTAAATGTTCCACATCCAAACCGTGAAAATCTCGCGCCTTGAGTTTTAGGATTGTCTCCTCTAACCAGAGGTACTGATCTCGATTATCAAGACCTGTTTTAGCCAATTGAATTTCAGTCATTGATTTAACAGTACGTCTAACACCTTATTTTAAATCATCGGGGAGACAAAGAAAAACGTTTCAATCTACTCAATCCTAAGCATAAGATTTATTTAGGTATATATTCTCCTATGCTAAACTGAGGTAAAAACTTATAAAGAAATTGTTAAAAAGTTTAGTACAATAACATCATTAACCAATAAGTATTTTTTCCTATTGACATGATAGCGGCTCAATTTCCTTGGCTTACCGCAATTGTCCTATTTCCCCTCCTGGCATCCTTTCTCATCCCTGTATTGCCAGATAAAGATGGCAAACTCGTCAGATGGTATGCACTGGGCGTAGGTATTGCCGACTTTATTTTAATGTGTTGTGCCTTTTGGCAACATTACGATGCCAGTAATGCGAATTTTCAACTGGTAGAAAATTATGTCTGGATGCCCCAATTGGGCTTAAACTGGGCTGTTTCTGTGGATGGTATTTCCGCCCCGTTGGTACTTTTAGCGGGCTTTGTTACCACACTGGCGATGTTTTCAGCTTGGCAAGTTGACCGCAGACCAAAGCTTTTCTATTTTCTCATGCTTGTGTTGTATTCTGCACAGGTTGGGGTATTTGTCGCCCAAGACTTGCTGTTATTTTTCATTATGTGGGAAGTCGAACTAATCCCCGTATATTTACTAGTTTGTATTTGGGGTGGACAACGACGACGCTACGCAGCTACAAAATTTTTACTTTATACCGCAGCAGCTTCTATATTTATCTTGGTAGCAGCCCTAGCAATGGGGCTATATGGCGGCGGAAATGTCACTTTTGATATTGCAGAACTCGCACAGAAAGAATATCCTCTCACCCTGCAACTCCTACTATATGCGGGTTTGTTAATTGCCTTTGGCGTAAAATTGGCGATTTTCCCATTGCATACTTGGCTACCGGATGCTCACGGTGAAGCATCTTCTCCAGTATCCATGATTTTGGCGGGTGTGCTGTTGAAAATGGGCGGTTATGGACTAATTCGCCTGAATCTTGACTTACTTGCCGATGCTCACGTTTACTTTGCGCCGGTTCTGGCTATTCTCGGTGTTGTCAACATTATCTATGGTGCTTTAAATTCCTTCGCTCAAACGAATATGAAACGGCGTTTGGCTTATTCGTCAATTTCCCATATGGGTTTTGTATTAATAGGAATTGCTTCTTTCACCGATTTGGGTATCAACGGTGCAATGTTGCAGATGATATCACATGGTTTAATTGCTTCCGTGTTATTCTTCTTGGCTGGTGTAACTTACGATCGCTCCCACACGATGATGATGGCAGAAATGGGCGGTATTGGTCAAGCCATGCCAAAAGTGTTTGCCCTGTTTACAATGGGGGCTATGGCATCTTTGGCTTTACCGGGAATGAGTGGCTTTGTTGGTGAACTTTCGGTTTTCGTGGGAATAGCAACTAGTGATGTTTACACCTCTACATTCTGCACCGTCACAGTTTTCCTAGCGGCTGTGGGAGTTATCCTCACACCTATTTATCTACTTTCTATGCTGCGTGAAGTATTTTATGGTTCTAGTGCAGCCCTGATTTGCGATATTAACAATGCTGATTTAGAAAATCAGGAAGATGAAGGAACGGCTTGTTTTGGTACAGATTGCCTTTTACCAACGGAAACTGTATATAGTGATGCCAGACCCCGTGAAGTGTTTATTGCTGCCTGTTTTCTGGTGTTGATTATTGGTATTGGTTTCTACCCGAAGGTGGCTATGCAAATGTATGATGCAAAAACTGTAGCTGTCAATGCTCATGTTCGCCAATCTTATACGATTATTTCCCAAACCAATCCTCATATTTATGCGAGTGGATTCTTAAATCCGCAGATTCCAGCGACTGAGTTAACACCTGTTTTGGGAACTTTAAAATAGGTAACTGACGACTAACAAAAAGTATGGAGAATATATCCTCTAGCGGTAGTTGGGGGATTTTTTCTTCAGCTTTTGGAATAGTTATCAAGTAACTAACTTTATCTCTAGGACAAAGAGAGTTAAGATACACAAGGTTTCCCAACTTTTTCTATAGAATTGTTGCCCTAATTAAACTCATGAATGCTGCTACCTTAATTCGCTTAACATCTTTATCACTCATAGTATCTTTGGGACTGCTATCACCTACCTATGCTGAAGGGAAAAAGGTATCCAATCCTATTAGTCAAGCCAAACCAAAACCGATTGATACAGATAAACCTAATACTCTTACTCCTACAGGAACAAGCAATAATCTTTTAAGTATAGAGGGGGGCGATCGCTTGATGAAAGAATCAACCGAAGCGGTTTCTAGTCAAAACTACGCCCTAGCAGCCAAAAAACTCCAAGAAGCCCGCCAAGTTTATAATCAATTATCAAGCTTTTACCAAGACCTCAACTCTAGTTTTGCCGGTATTGACATTCGTGCCGCCGATGCCTACCGCAAAAATGCTTTAACAACTGCCCAAAAGCGAGATGAAGCCACCTATCAATTAGCCCTAGTACATCGAGCGCAAAATCAGCCAGAATTAGCCATACCTTTACTAGTGCAAATCATCAAAAGTCAAAACCCCACCAGAGAACTAGGCACAAAAGCATACCAACAATTATTTGAACTAGGTTTTGTAGATGTCCCCTTTCCGCGTCAAGGTAAAAAATAATCGGCAAATGCTAACAGGCAACAGCCAACCGCTACATATCTGTTAATAATAGAGAAGTAAGTTTTTCAGGAATGGCGATGATAAGTCCGCAACAGGTAGAGGCAATGATAAAGGCAGAAATGCCAGATGCCCAAGTGCAAGTACAAGACTTGACAGGTGGTGGTGATCACTATCAAGTAACAGTAGTTTCATCGCAGTTTGCAGGTAAGGGACTAGTGCAACAACACCAACTAGTTTATAGCGCATTGCAAGAAGCCATGTCCACAGAAGCGATTCATGCTTTAGCACTTAAAACCTCCACTCCCTAAGCTTGACGAACAACAAACTAATTTTAGATTTGGGATTTTGGATTCAGAAAACAAAATCTAAAATCGGATCAACTCTTGAATTTCAGTAACATAAGGAAATAACTAATCATGACCCCAGAACTTAAAGAAAGAATTGATACTTTGGTAGAAGAAAACAAAATTATGGTTTTCATGAAGGGCAATAAATTAATGCCCCAATGTGGTTTCTCTAATAACGTTGTCCAAATTCTCAATACCTTGGGAGTTCCCTTTGAAACCATTGACGTACTTGCAGATTCTGAAATTCGTCAAGGCATCAAAGAATATTCCAACTGGCCAACAATTCCCCAAGTATACGTTGCTGGTAAATTCATTGGCGGTTCTGATATTTTGATTGAAATGTACAACAAAGGTGAATTACAGGAAGTGGTAGAAGTAGCACTAGCTTCTTAATATCAACACAAGATAAAGATCCCCGACTTCTCTAAGAAGTCGGGGATCTGATTCCTTATTTATTACAAAAACTATGAATAATAAAACGAAGATAGAAGATTGTGGTTATACATTCATAGGTTCAGCAGTTGATAATTTAGTTCGCCATTTTGAAGGTCAATCATCCCTACAATTATATCCTGACTTTCGAGAACGACGAGAACGTGCCAATGAATTATTATTTGATTTAGTTGGTAAACAACCAGGTTTATTTTATATTCGTCGTCAAGGAACAGGAAAAGAATCAGGAGAAGAGATTTGGGAACTAACTATAGCCACAGACCAAGATAACTTTCAACTCCCAAAAAAACTGAAACAGCTAGGAAAGACCCTAGCATTTAAAGCTGCTATTCGTCAAGATGGACATGGCGGATTTAAAATTTTATCAGCTTATTTACTACATGAATTGCGAGGAAATATTGATGGCTATGCCTTACCCTATTGGTTGCGACTAAGCCCAAATCATCAACATCATTTGGATATTCCCAAACCATTATTGGCAAAAATAAAAAATATGCCAATTTGCGGAAATCATGTCCCCACAGAAGATCAACTTAAAGCCTGGAAAGCCTTTTTAAAAGTAGAAGAACGTATTGCTAAATCACGCCAATTTTGTGTATCTTTTCTGATTGCTAACAATAGCTCAAATTCTCGACAAATCGCGTTAGAAATTAAAGTTAATTCAGCTACGCTTAACGGTTCTGAAGAGAATATTTTAGGTGTGGAGAATTTCTGGGAACGGGTCAAAAAAGCCAAAAATCAGGAAGTCAACTTTCTCGATTCCGTACCGACAGATAAAAATCGTCGCCACAGTCGTCAATTAGGAACTATTGAAAAAATTGATCAAAAACATAATCTTATTCATATTCGCCTAGAACGAGAACTAATCGAATATATAGCCAAAGGTAATTATCAACTTCCCAATAAAGGCTACTTATTTTTTGATGCTGCTGGAGACATCAAACAAATCGAACGTAAAGAAAAAGCTCTAGAACAATTAAGACAAGGACGCACTCAAAATCCCTATTTAGGTAACTTTTTATTCGACGCTTCCCAAGCCAGACCGATTATCAAAAGGATTAAACTGAATTCAAAAGACTTATTATTATCCTCCGCAAATGCTGGACAAAAAGCCGCAGTTGAAAAAGTCCTGTCCGCAGAGGACTTAGTGCTAATTCAGGGACCACCAGGTACAGGGAAAACTACCGTAATTGCGGAAATTTGCTATCAGGTAGCTTTGCGTGGAGGACGGACATTAATTACCTCTCAAGCCAATTTAGCCGTTGATAACGCCCTCAGTCGCTTAGTACATAATCCCGTTATTCGCGCTATTAGAAAGGGACGAGCCGAAAAAGTTGGCGAAGAAGGACAGCCATTTTTAGAAGATCAAGTAATTGGTACATGGCTACAAAATACCGCCACTGACTGTGAAAATAATCTCAGTCAACGTCACGAAAATATCAGAATTCTCAATCAATTATTACTGTTATTACCACGATTCACAGACTATTTTCTGGCAGAAGCAGAAATAAATCAGCAACAGAATGAACTCAAAACCGAAAAACAAAATTTAGAAGCAGCTTATCAAAATCAACAGCTTGAATATCATCAAACTTTAGTCAAGAAAAAAGAAATTGAATATTTAATTACTGGTTTAGAAAACATTCTCAAAAATTCCACAAATATAGACTGGGAATCTTCAGAAATTAACAATTTTTTACCACAAATTAAACCTTATACAGAAAATAACCAACAAGTAGAAGATTTTCGAGAAAATGTGCGTCAAGCTATCAAATGTATTGAAGAACTTGGTTTTGTCCGTCCAGGTTTTGGCGCATTTGGGTTAGCAGTTTGGTTACAGGAAAATATCACAACTCATCTTTCTAGATTTAAACCAGGATTAAAAAATGCCAATGATGTAGGTTTAGCTATTTCCGAAGTAGCAAAATTAGTTTATATTTTCCAACAGCATTCTTTATCCTTGGAGAAATTAGAAACAGATTATCAAAAATTTAATAACCAAAACGATTTACAGCCAACAATCCAAATTTGGGAAAATCGCAAACGGGAAATTGATTATATTATTGAAGCTGTTGTCGAATGGAAGTCTACAGCTAACAACAACTTGTATCAAATCTTAAAAGAATGTCAACAATCTAATTTAGTTTTAACAGAAAACATGGTAGATTTACCATTAGGTTTATTGATGTTTGCTAAGACATTAAAATTAACTATTGTTCCTAAAAACTATCAAATCAGTTTACCAGATTGGGGAGTATTAACAAAAGCCATAGCTTATGAAATAGAAGGTAATTTTATAGATAGGAAAGGTAAAAAACATGATTTTAGTTATTTTTTACAGCAAAGTTTTAGTCAAATTCCGATAGTATTATCAAAACCGGATCAAATTCAATGGCAAACAACCTATCAAAAACTCCAAAATTATCAACTCCTCAATCCTAAACAGCGAAAATTGCTAGTTGAAAATACTCAAGTCTTTTTAATTAGATTGGAAAAAACATACAGTAATTCCTTTGAATGGAACAATGTTGAAGCTACTCTTACCCGCATTACCCAAGAATTACTAGATATTATCTTAGTTCATGCCCGTCAATGTGTTTTAAGAGTTAAAACTGAAGCTGAACAACAATTACAAATTTTAAACCAGCAATTTCAAGAACTTCCGCAAAATGCAATTTCTTCAGAACAAATATCTGAAGCTAAATCTCAGGTAAGAAAAAGCAAAGAAGCTGCTAATTTAAACCTGGCAGAAGTTATTCATAACTTACAATTACTTCATAAACAGCAAAATATCCCTGCGCCATTAAGGATTATAGCAGAAAAATATCTGACTAGACAAGCAAATATTTGGGAACAACCGCAGGAATTTTCTCAGCAAGTCAAATTTTGGGAAAATCGCGTCAATGAAATAGAAACTCTGATTTCCTCATTAGCACCTTTTACCATTTTAGCAACAATTAAAGACTCTTTAAATCAGGAGTTCATAAATTTGCAAGCAGAAGCTGATATTTATCAACAAGAAATTGCAGAATTACAAATAAAAATAGCTGATTTAGAACAGAAATTACAATTACAGTTATCAGCTAGTTTAATTAGCGAACGGAATTGGTGGCAGTCAATTTGGCAAACAATCCCAGATAAACTCAAACCAGAATTATCTAATGATAATTTATTTGATTCAGACTCTTTATGCAGTATTCAAAATAAATTTAAATCATGGAAACGACAGCTAAAAAGTGAAGAAAATTATCTGCAAAAATATCAAAACTTTGTGCAAGATTGGGTTGCAAAACTTCGTAAACCTTCAGAACAAGATAGTAAAGATTTAAGGGGAATCTATTTAGATAATGCTAACGTTGTTGGTATTACTTGCGTCCAAGCGGCAAATTATAATTTCTCAGAAGAATTTCAATCTTTTGATGTTGTGATTATTGATGAAGTTAGTAAATGCACTCCTCCAGAATTGCTAATTCCGGCTTTGAAAGGTAAAAAATTAGTCATGGTAGGAGATCATCGGCAATTACCACCTATGCTTGATACTAGCACTGTGGAAGAAGTTGCGAAAACAATGGGTAATACCAGAGAAGAATTGCAATTTTTAGAAGAGTCATTATTTAAAAGTCAGTTTGAAACCGCAGATAAAAGCATTAAAAAAATGCTGAATACTCAATATCGAATGCACCCAATGATTATGGGCGCAATCAATCAATTTTATCATGGTAAATTGGAATGTGGGATTTTAGAACCTGATACAAAACGCGCTCATAATTTAGCAGGAGAAATTATTCAACCGTATCATCATCTATGTTGGGTGAAAATGCCTAGAGAAAATGAATTTCAAGAAGAACGAAATGGAACTTCATTTTTGAATACTAAAGAAATTGATGTGATTGAAAGTATCTGTCAGCAATTTGAGCAGGTTTGGGTGCATAAAGTTGCAAATGGAGAACCAAGAAAAGAAATAGCTGTAATTACATTTTATGGCGCTCAATTACGAAAAATTGATGAACGGTTGCAATCTGAATTTTTCCCTTCTTTACAAATCAGAACAGGTACAGTTGATAGATTTCAAGGTATGGAAAGACCAGTAGTAATTGTCAGTATGGTGCGGAATAATCATCAAGGAGATGTGGGATTTGCAAATAAACCAGAACGGGTAAACGTGGCTTTTTCCCGCGCTCAAGAATTATTGGTAATTGTCGGTTGTCACGATTTATTTACCGCTAAACCCGGTACAGTGGGTAATATGTATTCTGAAGTTGCCAACACTGTTAATTATCATGGAGGTTTTATTGATGTTTCCTGCTTCTGTAGTTAAACAGATTGATGAAAATCTAAAATATATAGTTGAGAAAATTGAAACTGAAAATTCTGGTTTGTTAGTTTTAGCTGCACGTCTATTTGGCTATACAGTAACTCAAAATTTCTTAGAATTAACTATTAAAGAATCTCGCAAATTTAATGTCTTAGAAGAGTTTATTATTCGTGCTGGTATGGAGTTTAATCCTCCACCTACCGCTAATGATTTAGCGTCTATCTTAGGACTAGATTCTGTATTTGTTAAAAGCACCATTGCTAATCTGCAATCTTTACAAACTCTAGCAGATACATCTCAAATCACTGTCACAGCAGAGGGGAGTTTATTCTATGCACAGGGTTCTGTACCTAAACCTCCATACTCTATGCAAATTTATGCAATTACTGATAATTTAGCCGGGAAAATTACATTTCAATATGAGTCATTAGAAGATGTTGTAATTAAGCAACCAGACTTAGCAGAATTTGTGAATATAGAAGTGAAAATTACCCCAATTTCTAGGTTACAACTTGCAGATATTCAGGACATTATTCAATCTTGCAATTTACCTCTTCATGTCCCCACAGAAGGTAAATTTGTGACTGATTTTAAGGTGAAAGGTAGTACACAAACTATTGGGAGAAATATATCGCTATTTGTGGTTTTTGATGAAAATCTAAATAAATTAAACATCGAAATCAGAAGTGGTCAGGAAATTTTAGAAGCTGCTACCAAGAAGATTGAAGAATTATACAATGACAAAAAGATATCCCTAGAAGAATTGTGTCAATTATCTGAGGAAACCATCCATTTAAAATCCAATCCAGATTAATGACTTCTTAAATAAGTAGGTTGGCGTTGAAAATTGTCGTTATGGCAAGGGAACAGGGAACAGGGAGAGAGTTTTGGGCGATTTTACGTTTCTTTACACAGTTTGGTTTTATTGTGTTCACCTACTTAGGGAACACCAAAAAATAAATTACCCAATTTTGTGGGATGGGCATCCTGCCCGTCCTTGATGGTTAGCGGGCTTTTCGGCCCGCACCACAAGAAATTTTTGGGTATTTTTTTAATTGGAAGTCCCTTAAGTCAGGTATCTAAGTAGGTTAGCATTGAAAATTGTCGTTTTGGGAAGGCAAGAGGCAAAAGGCAAGAGGCAAGAGTGAAGAAGCTTTAGGCGATTTTACTTTTCTTTACACACTTTGGTTTTATTGTGTTCACCTACTTATATCAGAAATGAGTTTTTCCATTGATACTCGCTTTTGTTTAATCCACCATAAATAAATTGCAAATATTGTAGAAATAACTAAGAGAATAGTAATGAAGCGAAAAGTAATTTGTGTACCTAAAACTAATGATGCAACAGGTGCATTAGTGATATTAATATTTGTGTTTAGTTGAGTATTGTTAAGAGTCACAAATGAAAATATAGCTCCCACTAATGGCACACTTATAGTTTGTCCTAATATTCGTGACAAGGATAATAAACCCGAAGCAATCCCTAAACTATCTTGTGGTGCTGCTCCCATAATGGCGCTATTGTTGGGAGATTGAAACATTCCTATACCCAACCCATAGGGAATAATTGCAATTATATAATTGATTATCGTTAATTCTGCGTTAAATGTGCTGATTAAAAAGCAGCCAATAGCCATTAATAATAATCCTGTTATGCTAATAATCCGTGAGCCAAATTTATCAGAAAGCGTCCCAGCCATAGGTGCGGTTAAAACAATGATAATCGGTGGAATTGCTAATAGAAAACCAGCTTTATTAGTAGGATATTGTTTGACTAGTTTGAAAAAGAAAGGGAGGATAAAGATTGATCCGGCAATCACGAAGTTACCTATAAACCGCAATCCTAAACCTAAACTTAAGTCTAAAGATCTAAAAATTTTCCAATCTAAAATAGGGGTGACAGTCCGCATTTCTATGAAGATGAGAAAAGCTAAACTAATCATAGATAAAAATAGTAAAGCTAGAATGATATTTAAGTCATGATTCTGTTCTTCTAATAAGGTTATTGCCAATATAAAGCAAGTTAATATAAATGTGATAACTATAGTTCCTATGATATCAAACTGTTGTTTTTCTCCATTAACAATAGAAGGGGGGACAAAATAAGCCATAATTAAAATCCCTATAATCCCAATTGGCACATTAATAAAGAAAATTAAAGGCCAATCTCCGATACTAACTAATAAACCTCCTATTGTTGGTCCCAACATCATTCCTAAACCAAATACTCCAGCGCGAATACCTAAACCCAGCCCTCGTTCTTCCACTGGGAAAGCTTCTACAATCATCGCTGTTCCTAGTCCTGAGATAAATGCAGCCCCTACTCCTTGAATGGCACGAAAAGCTATTAAAAAGCCTATATTTGGGGCAAGTCCACATAGCAAAGAACTAATTGTAAACACTATCATACCGATAATGTACAACTTCTTTTTACTCCATATATCGCCTAATTTAGAAGCACTCAAAACAAAAATAGATATTGCTAACAGGTAACTCAATACTACCCATTGACTATTTGCAAAGGTCGTATGTAGTGATTCCAGCATTATTGGTAGAGCTAGATTAACTATATAAACATCTAAGGAAAAGATAAATACACCAATACTAACGCTCAGTATAGTCCACCATTTTGCAGATGGTTTGATTTCAGTTTTGAGACAATTAAATTCAGGTTCTTGAGTTTTTAACATATTGTAAGTAGGTTAGCATTGAAAATCGTCGTTATGGCAAGGCAAGAGGCAAGAGTGAAGAGGGTTTGGGCGATTTTACTTTTCTTTAAGTAGGTTGGTGTTGAAAATTGTCGTTATGGCAAGGCAAAAGGCAAAAGGCAAGAGGCAAGAGGCAAGAGTGAAGAGGGTTTGGGCGATTTTACATTTCTTTACACAGTTTGGTTTTATTGTGTTCACCTACTTACACAGATTGGTTTTATTGTGTTCACCTACTTATATCAGGAGTCAAAAAGAAGCAGTAGGAATAATTAAGACAAAATAAGCAAGGGTGAACTTAATTCTTAATTCATTCCTGAACTCAAACAGATAAATTACAAATATCGTTCCCGAATGGATGTGTTGCTACACTAAATTGTTCTATAATTTTCGGTAGTTCTGCTTCGATATCAATGGGAGTTCCTCTTTTGGCAATTACTTTAATCTCTTGGAGAATTTTATCTACAAGGTCTTTATTTTCAGCTAGTTCTCCTTGACCAATTTGCTTCAGTGCCATTTGCACAGCAGTATATCCTGATTGCATTCCTAATGCAAAACTACTTTGTTTGCCGAGAAGTTGCGGATTTAAACTTTGATAAAGTTCCTCATTTTTGGCTACAGCTTTAACATGAACTCCAGCATAGTGGGTAAAGGCATTTTTTCCGGTGATAGCTTGATGGGGAGGAATGGGAATATGAGAGTGCTGACTCACGAATTTATATAACTCTTCTAGATAGTTAAGTTGCCATTTTTTTTCTTTTTCACCCATATCTATTAAATTGATTAATAGTTCAGCTAAATCAACAATTCCTGCTCTTTCTCCTAATCCCATTGTGGCTACATCAATAATGTCTGCGCCTCCTCTATAGGCATCTAAGGCATTGGCTAAAGCTAAACCTTTATCATTATGACAATGCACCTCTATCTGTGGATATAAACCACGATTTCCTAATTCTTCTTTTAGGGTTTTGACATAAAAATACATACTACGCTGGGGATGGAAAGGTGTGGAGTAGCCAGTTGTATCTGCTATACTAATGATATTCACTCCTGCTTTGACTGCGGCACTGGCTGCGGCAATGACATTTTCTATAGGCGATCGCACTGTATCTTCTGCTGTATATCTAATTAATAAGTCATGCTTCTGTTCTTTGGCAAAAGTAACTACTTCAATAATCTTTTCAATTGCTACATCTAAATCAATATTATAATCTTGTTCTAATCGCTTTTTAGAAACACTAAAAAATATCCCTAAAAAATCAATACCACAATCTAAAGCTTTTTGCACATGATCTATTTTACAAAGGGAATGAGCGCCTATTTTCGCCTTAAGTCCTGCTTGAGAAATGCGCGTGATAGCTAAAGCTATTTCTCGATCTACTGCGGGATTACCCACTTCAATAATATCAACTCCTATCTGATCTAAAAATTGGGCAATTATCATTTTTTTGTCTGGAGAAAAATAAACTCCTGGAGTTTGTTCTCCTTCTCTTAAAGTAGAGTCAAGAATTTGCAACATATTTACCCTAAGTTTCAACCTATTCAATGTCAATTTTACTCAAGAATATTCGTAAACTGTATTCTATTAATGCTCATATACCCCATCCATCTTGAAAACTTGGGTTTTCGCCATAGAAAAACTATAGGTTTCAAGACGCATGGTGTTTAGCTTATACTTTCCATGATTTACCATATTTTATACACAAGTGAAAATTATAGTAATTACCATTCAAGTGAGGTAAAAGAAGAAAGAATTAACCGCAGATGAAAGAGGATAAATTGTACCTCGTTAAATTAAGAAGCGCTATAAAAGAAAGACCATGAAGGGCGTAAAACCGACACCTCTATAGTTTAAGTTAAGTTTCTAGGGGCAAAAAATGCTTAGAGACTTCCAAGAAATAAATTATCCTAAGAAACGAACCACAGAGGCACAGAGTACACAGAGAGAGAATTTCTGCATCAGTTTTGGGACATTTTTTTATTTGGAAGTCTCTTAGAGGATGTTTGAAAAGTTTTTAATGTATAAACAAACCCCTCTGGTAAACCTCTCCCCGCTTCGGGGAGAGGCTTTGAAACCCCCCTTCCCAGCCTTCGGCACGCTGCGCTAACGTAGGGAAGGGAGGCAAGGGGGTTAGGTTTTTGGAGATTATCGGTTTCATCTAAGAGAACTCCACAAAAAGAAATGCCCAATGTCATTCTGTTCGCGCAGCGTGCAAGAGGCATTACGAAACGAAGTGTAGTGAAGAATCTCTTGAGATGCTTCGTTTCGCTATGGCTAACGCCACGCTCCGCGAACGCTACACTCAGCATGACAAAACAGGATCATTTATTTTGTAGCTTACAGAAGTATCCGGTAAGCGTAAAGCTCAGTGGCTTCAGAGAAAGAGATATAAGCGACACGATAGGTTTTAACCTATTTAAATCTTGTACCGCTAAATATCTTGACAATCTTACGCCATGAAGAGTAGTATAAGGTTGGAGGTAAAAGCGATGCTAGTTTTTGAGTTCAAAACTTACGGGAAATCAGTTCAATTTAGCGCAGTAGATGATGCAATTCGCACCGCTCAATTCGTTCGGAATAGCTGTATTCGGCTATGGATGGACGTAAAAGATACGGGCAAAAACGACTTGCAGAAATATTGCGCTGTTTTGGCGGCTAATTTTCCATTCGCTAATGAACTTAACTCAATGGCACGACAAGCCAGCGCCGAACGAGCATGGTCTTCTATTTCTCGGTTTTACGATAACTGTAAAAAGAATATTCCTGGATTAAAGGGATATCCTCAGTTTCAAAAAGACTGCCGTTCTGTCGAATACAAAACATCAGGATGGAAGCTTTCAGAAGATCGTAAATCTATCACATTCACTGATAAAAAAGGTATTGGTAGATTAAAGATCAAAGGGACTCGTGATTTGCATTTTTATCAAATAAATCAAATTAAACGAGTTAGGTTAGTTAAACGGGCTGATGGCTATTATTGTCAGTTTTGCATTGATGTTAATCGCCAAGAAGATATAACTCCATCAGGAAATACAGTTGGATTAGATGTAGGCTTGAAAGAATACTACACTGACTCCAATGGTGTGATGATTGAGAATCCTAAATTTCTGCGTATTGGAGAAAAGATTCTTAAACGTTCACAACGTCGTGTTTCCAGAAAAGTCAAAGGTTCAAAAAATAGAGGCAAAGCTAGACAGATTTTAGGTAAACGCCACCTCAAAATAAGTAGGAAACGTAAAGACCATGCTGTGAAATTAGCACGGTGCGTAGTTCAGTCAAACGACTTGATATCCTACGAAGATTTGAGAATTAAAAATATGGTGAAAAATCATTGTCTAGCCAAGTCTATCAACGACGCATCTTGGTATCAGTTTCGTGTCTGGCTTGAATATTTCGGGAAAGTATTCAAGAGAGTCACAGTAGCGGTCAATCCGCAATATACAAGCCAAGAATGCTCTGGCTGTGGTGAAATTGTCAAAAAATCTCTATCCACCAGAACGCATATTTGTAAATGCGGTTGTGTGATGGATAGAGATGAAAATGCAGCTAGAAATATCCTGAGTCGAGGATTGAGTACGGTAGGGCATACCGGAACTTTCATGCTAGACATGAGCAACGCTTTGGGAGATAAGACCTCTACTTGTGCTGGAGAAATCCTGGACGAGCAAGTCATGTCTTTGATCAAAGAATCTCAGCGGCTTTAGCCCTGAGAGTGTCAATCTAAATAATAATGTATGGTTAATCTGCCTTTAAACATAAAATGTTTTAATTTCTAAATTGACAAATAAACAAAAAAATTCCCCTTGGTGATGTAAAACTAAGGGGTTTGATTTCATATCAATTGCAGTAGTTCCCAAATTTAGTCCCCCATACCCCATTGACCAAGCCAAAAATCGTGCTATGATCATCGGCGGTAATGGGCTAGTTAGTAAAATCCGATAGTACCTTTAGTAGTAGCCATGTTGTTTTTCAGGTTCCGGCTGAACCATTGCGAAGTTAGATACATCATACAAATAACGGCTGGCTTCCTCTTCTAAGCGATGAATCCAATATGGTTCCATGATGTTACTATGTCGAAGTGCGGCAAGGTATCCATCCAAATACATCCGCATATCATCCATACGATAACCGCGATTCCATAATTCGACGAAGGCGTCGGTAAGTCTTTGGTAGTAGCGGATGGTTTGTGTGTCTTGGAGCATAACTGCTGTATTAATCTCTTTGCGATGAGAATTGTAGATGATTATTCACGCTTAATGAAGTATCACTTCCCTCTTCTGTATTAACTTATAAGTTAATATTTTCACCTTGGGTGAGACCCCCCAGCAGCTAAAAACTTAATTAAATCCTACGCCAAAAAATTGGAAATATGCTGATTTTGTAAGGTATTTTTACGATTTTTTGTCAGGATTTTGATCTGATAGCTTGAGTTTAGCTATCTATTTGTAACCACAAGGGTAATTTATTTTTATCCAATTTTTTAGACGTTGTTCACTGGGAATACAAATCTAGCCATTAGTGGATAAATCTGTAAAATCAAGTTTTAGAATTTACTAGTTGTTTCCGGGCTAAATAACAACCTGTCTCTACCTTTGGTTATAATCGGGTGTGATTTTTGTGCTACTCCCTTTGGTAAATGATTGTCCTATTGAGTTTACCATATCTCTTAAGGAGTAAGACAGATTGCTAAAAATAAACTTTAATGATATGGGGTAGGAGTCAGGAATCACTCGATTTTGGATTTTGGATTGATTCCGCCCCCAAGTGTAGAGCTTGAAAATTTGGGATTGACGTTAGCGAAGCGTACGCAGCGCAGCGAGGATTTTTCCGTCCTCACGGACGGGGATTTGTACCAAATTTTTTTCATCTAAAATCCAAAATTCCCGGTCAGAAGTCAGAGGTCAGCACTTCGACTTCGCTCAGTGACTAGCAGTTCGTCAAATTTATTTTGATGGGTAATGATCGGAAAAAACTTCTGTTCTTCCCTCCCCCACCTCCCCTACCTCCCCTACCTCCCCCACCTCCCCCACCCCTGCCCCCTGCTTGCCTTCACCCGTCATTTTCGGGTTGACAGACTACTAGTTCATGTCGCTACAATTAATAGAAAAGTAATTTTATTTACCTATTATGGATATAATGTAAACGTAATAAAAACTTAATAAAGCTACTAGCTTGGCTGTAAATAAAGTAAAAAATAAATTTTCTGCAAGGTTTTTGAGGGAAATGTGAAGAATATGTCTATTGAAGTAACAAAAACTACAAAACCTTAACCATGAGATTGTTAATTTGAGATTCATCAACGCTAAGGGGTCTTACCACTGTGGGTTCGGTTTGTATAGAAATTGTTGAGGGGAATCCCCATCTGAGGTCGTTGTTGGGTTGGCACTTGCAACAACTAGAATACCGAGTTCATCAAGCTGCCAGTATTTATCAAGCAAAAGAAGTGTTTATCAGCCATCAACCCACTCTAGTCATTCTAGATGCGGATTTATCGGATGGTGATGGGGTCGAGTTTTGCCGCTGGTTACATCGTCAACAACAGCCTTTAATTCTCATGCTATCTGCTCGTACGAATGAAGCCGATATTGTGACGGGATTAAAAGCGGGGGCGGATGATTATTTAAGCAAACCTTTCGGAATGCAGGAATTTTTGGCTAGGGTTGAGGCAATTATCCGCCGTAACCGGACACCTACTGCACCAGCCTATTTAGATTATGGCAGTTTGCAAATTGATTTAGTTCAGCGTCGGGTGCGGTTTCAAGGGGAGTTTATTGATTTAACGCCCCAGGAGTTCAGCTTATTATACGTTTTAGCACAAGCTGGAGGAGTGCCTTTAAGTAGATCGGAATTATTACGTCGTGCTTGGCCTGATGCTATTGATAATCCACGCACCATTGATACTCATGTTTTATCGTTGCGGAAGAAAGTGGAACTTGATCCACGTCAACCCAGTTTAATTCAAACTATCCGCAATGTGGGATACAGGTTTAACATGGAAATCTTGAATGTTAATGTTCCACAAACACAAACAAAATTACCAAGAGAAAGATTTACTAATCAAATTCCTGTACTAACTAAGTAATTGGACAAAAATATTTACAGTCATTGCGAGGGAAGGGAAGCAATCACAGCCCTGGCGATTGCTTCATTTCACTTCGTTCCATATGGCTAACGCCACGCAACGCTTACGCAATTACATTGTGTAATTAATTCTGTCTCACTACTTACTCAAAGTTCATGAAACAGGGAAAGGGGAGCAGGGAACAGCAATTCTCGTTCTTATGAAATACAATTGAGGGCGCAATGGAGGGCGCAATTGAGGGCGCAATGGAGGAGGGCGCAATGGAGGGCGCAATGGAGGGCGCAATGGAGGGCGCAGACCCTGCGCCCCTACGAATTTTGCGATAAAAAACTGTACCTCATAACATCAGAATGTGCTTTAAGTCCATTCTGCTAGTGCTTGAGTTTCGGCTTGAATTAAGCTGGTTGCTAAGTTACTCCAATCTATCTCAGCAGCAGGTTGATTGACTACTAATTGACCTTGTTGAAGATGTAAGAGGTGGGTACAAAATGCTTGAGCTAAATCTATTTGGCGATTTACCATCAAAATTGCCGAGGAATGGGGTTGATTTAGGTGAGTTAGTATATTGATTAAGTGAGTGGATGTGGGAGTATCTAAGGCTGATGTAGGCTCATCTAGAAGTAAAATCTGGGGTTCGGTAACTAGGGCGCGAGCGATCGCAATTAACTGTCTTTGTCCAGCAGCAAGTTGTACCTCGGTTCGTCCTAACCATTGTTCAGGAATTTGCAGTTGTTCTTGCCAATAACTGACTTGTTCCTGAATCTTTTGCTTTGGTAGACCACGCAGAACTAAAGGATAAGCTAAGGCTTCCCCAACTGTCATCCCCAATAACTTAGATTCTTGTTGGACAAGCATTACCTGTTGACGGAGTTGGATAACGGGAATTTGCCGATATTCCTGATCTTGAAGATAAATTTTGCCGCTCGTGGGTTCATTTAAACGGTTGATGAGGCGTAATAAAGAAGTTTTCCCAGCACCGGATGTACCGACAATGGCTAGGCGATCGCCCGGTGATACCCTAAAGGAAATATCCTGTAAAATTGGGTATTGGTGTTGATGTTGTAACCGCCGATAAAAATTAACAGATTCTAGCCTCAGCATAGGGAATAGGTAACAATTAATAATTATTTTGATAAGTAGGTTGGCGTTGAAAATTGTCGTTATGGCAGGGCAAGAGGCAAGAGGCAAAAGGCAAGAGTAAAGAGGTTTTGGGCGATTTTACGTTTCTTTACACAGTTTGGTTTTATTGTGTTCACCTACTTACAGCAGATTGGGTACTTAGGAGTTACAAAATCTGGTGTTGCTGATTAAGGGTATGAATTTTAGTCTCACGCAAAGGCGCAATCACGCTTCGTGATCTCGAAGAGTAGACGCACTGAGGTTTGAGTTTTAAAGGTTCAATTTGGGAATTTCATACCTCAATTCAGCAACACCCAAAATCTAAAACCCTTGCCATAATAGATGGGAATGATATAACCCAATTAATTATCTGCTTATTTAAGACTGAAAAAACCCTATGTTAGCAGGAACAATTTTGCAGAATGGAAAATATACCATCCTCCAGGAAATAGGGCGGGGCGGATTTGGTGTTACCTTCAAAGCTATGCACCACTATTTAAATCAAGAAGTGGTGATGAAAACTATCAATGAAAGGTTGCGGCAACATCCCGATTTTCCCAAATTTCAGCGCCAATTTCAAGATGAAGCCAGGAGATTAGCCGCTTGTGTTCATCCTCATATTGTCCGAGTCAGCGACTTTTTTGAAGAAGACAGTTTACCTTACATGGTAATGGAATACATTCGCGGAGACACTTTAGGCGCAGCATTTGTTTTACCAGGAATACCCTTACCAGAAGCTACAGCCATTCATTATATCCGCCAAATAGGCGCAGCCTTGCAGGTAGTGCATGATAACGGGTTGCTACACAGAGACATTAAACCAGATAATATTATCCTGCGTCAAGGAACTCAGGAAGTAGTGCTAATTGATTTTGGCATTGCTAGAGAATTTAATAATGGGGCAAAACAGACACATACAGGTTTAGTCAGCGAGGGATATGCACCCATTGAACAGTATTTAACTCAAGCACAGCGCACAGCAGCCACAGATGTTTATGGGTTAGCAGCAACCCTCTATGCACTCTTGACAGCACAAGTTCCCATACCTGCATTATTGCGTGACCGAGAACAAATGCCTTCTCCTCGTGAATTACAACCTCATCTGAGTGCGGCTGTTAATCAAGCAGTTAGCCGAGGAATGGCTGTAGAACCACAATTTCGCCCCACCACAGTAGCAGAATGGCTGCAACTTTTACCAGGAAATAGGTTGGCTGTCACATCACCAAGTTTACCTACCCAAGCAATCCCCACCATTAATTTATCGGATTTAAAATCAGAATATTCACCTAAAAAAGCTACTTTTCATCCCCTGTCCACACCATCAAAAATCGCCAACATTGGCAAAAAAACAGGTATACCCAAGGGAGTTATTAGCATTAGTATTGCTTTGGTTGCAGCTACCGCAGGTTTTAGCATGACGCAGATATTATCAAAACCCAATTTACAATCATCACCTAAACCATCTTTTGCACAATCTACTTATCAACCTATTCCACCTAAACCTGTTGTGGAAATATCACCATCATCTGCAAATCAAAAACTTCAAAATTCCTCATTCAATCAATCTGTACCATTACCTCGTTTGCGGAGAAAACGTAAGAATATTCGCGTTTCTCCAGAACCAATTCCTACTAGCGATTCTCAAGAAACAACGGCTGAGAATCAGAACTCTCAACCCACACCAAATCCCGACAATACCACCAAGAAATCAACACCGGTTGTGACTTCCTCACCATCCTTAATGGATACCCTGCGCGATTCTAAAGAATCCCAAAAAGCTTCTCCACCTCCAGAAAATACAGCACCAGAACCTCCTCCCGTAGTGACTCCACCCCAGGAATCTCAACCAGAAAATTCTTCGGGTGTGGTAGTTCCCACTGTGGAAACCAAGCAAAACCCAGCGCCGGAAATTCAGCAACGAAAGGAAGAAAAGCCGCAATTATAACATAAATTCAACGGAGAGGGGGGGATTTGAACCCCCGTTGAGTTTCCCCAAAACGCATTTCGAGTGCGTCACCATCAACCACTCGGACACCTCTCCAACATAAACTATGAAGTTTTGCTTCACTAGTAGCGTCTACGATTATAACACAACCTATGGAAAATTCTTGGATGTATCTGAATTCAATCTTCCATAACGTGCTGTCATCACAGTTTCGGGATGAGATTGATTATATAACCAAGCCCACATTTGATCACCAAAGGAGAAATGCCACCATTCTCTAGGATTGCGTTGAAATCCAGCTTTTAACATGATATCCCGTAAGAGTTGACGGTTAGCATCATATTCTTGATGACTATGAGTATAATATTCTGGATGGGAGCGATCGGACATTTCATCAATAGGTGAACCCATATCTACAACTTCCCCAAGATCATTGACTAGAGTAATATCTACCGCAGCCCCCGTGCTGTGGGGAGGAGGGGTTTTCATATCCAAACTGGGTACAGCCCAAATTTCATAAACCAGCTTCCATACATCTTCCCGTTGCTGGGGTGATAATTCCTTTTCTGTCAAACCCCGTTCTCGCAACGCTTCCCCAAAGCTGTAATCTACCATAAACTGCTGCACAGCCACAGGACGATAAGCATCAAATATTTGAATATACCAATTAGGACATAGTAACTGTAAATTATTTTGCGCCTGAATCAAATTTTCAACAACACTTTGGCGCAAATAATAAGGTGAATGTCCGCCGTAGTTAGCACCTAACTTTTGATAAGGGTGAGGAGACTCCACCGCAAACAATTCTAGAGGAATCTTAACTAAAGGTTCACCACATTCAATAATGGGGATTTGGTAATAAGGTCGCATTTTAAGTAGGTTAGCAGTACTGTTAAAAGGCTGGATTTTTTTATTTATTTTAAATGACTATATATAAATTATTATACAACTACAGCAAATTGTCATCAAACCCGGAACAAGAACCCCACCCCCAACCCCCTCCCCGCAAGCGATGAGGGGGCTAAGATGTACCTTATATGATTGGAAATCGCTGTAAGTACTGAGAGAATCCCTTTAGAACAAGTAGAGGAATCTGTTGTGAAATTGAAACCGCAAGAAATAGAAATTCAAAACATAGACCATCTAGTACATTGAGAATAGGTTTTGATGACATTTTTGGTGATTTACTGTTTCTCAAATGCTTTTTTCACTTTATATGTTTGTTTTGATGCTCCCTTTGATTCATCTCTACGTAATTTCCCTCTGTGACAGTTTGGGGTGCGGAATGTGGGTTATATATAGGCTAAGTTTATTTCAATATGTAAATTTTTATTACGCTATTCAACATTTCTGCTATGATACAAAGAGATAGTGTTTGAAGTTACTTTCATAGTTTGTAGGAGATTAGTGTAGTGGTCCTTGATAGCAAGAAGATCAAAGTTGTCGCAGCCATTGACTTTGGAACATCGCGTTCAGGCTATGCTTATGCCTTTAAAGACGATAAACGGGTTATCGGGCGCTATGAATGGGACAAACAACCCTTTCCGTACATCAAAACTTTGACGCAAAGCCTCTATAACAGCGATCGCAAATTGGAAACATGGGGATATGCGGCCTTATCCCGATTAGCGGAACTGCGTCAAGCCAAAAACGCTAAAGACTACAGCTTTTTTCCTACCTTTAAAATGGCACTGCGAGAAAGCTGTAAACGTACTGATAAAGGTCCCATTG
>NZ_LJOU01000194.1:0-2604 GCF_001672085.1 Anabaena sp. AL93
GAAGTGGGGGGAGTGGGGGAAGTAGGGGAGAAAGAATTTTGCCAATGACAAATGACAACTGACAAATGACAAATGACAACTAACAACTGACAACTAACAACTGACTAATGACAAAATCAGATCCCAATCGAGTTTTACGGCGTTTACCCTTAGTTGTTGGGGGTTTAGGTGCTGTGCTTTTGTTAATGAATCGGTTGTTAACACCGCAACTGACAAACTCTCAAGCCCGAGGAGATGTGCTGGGGGTAATTCTGAGTGCGGTGTTAATTTTAACTGGTTTAATTTGGCAACAGGTACAGCCGCGTACACCTGAAACAGTAGAATTGATTGGGGAAGAGGGATTTTTTTTAGCAGCAGATTTACCAGAAGCCGCGAAAATAGAATTAGCCTGGGCATCGCGGTTATTATTAACAAATACAGTGACGCGATCGCTCATAGTCTACTATCAAGGTAAAGTTTTATTACGTCGTGGTATTTTGGCTGCTAAATCGGAAGTAGTCCCAGGAACAATTTTAAAAAAAGTATTAGAAACACAAAAGCCAATTTATCTAGTTGCTTTGTATGTTTATCCTGGTAAAATCGAATTTGATTATTTGCCAGAAAATACACAAGGTGTAATTTGTCAACCTATTGGTAAAGAAGGGGTTTTAATTTTAGCGGCAAATGCTCCCCGCAGTTACACTAAACAAGATGAAAACTGGATTGGGGGAATTGCCGATAAATTAGCTGTAACCCTTGGTGATTCTCGTTCCTAGACTCTGGCTAGGAATGCCGATTTTGAGGCTCTGCCTCCCGTTAATAGCGGCATAGCCGCCTGATAAACATTCCCAGTCAGAGACTGGGAACGAGATTGGCGAGATGATAAAAGTTATGAATTATGAATTATGCAAATTATTTATTTACTCTTAGTGGCTGTAATGTTTGTGGGGATTATTGGTGCTGTAGTTCCAGCGATACCTGGAAGTAGTTTGATTTTAATATCTATTATTATTTGGGGAATCGTGAGTAATTCCTTTGCAGCTATTAAAATTCCCCTGATTGTGACAATTATTGTTTTACTTCTGAGTACAGGAGTTGATTTCCTTGCTGGTTATATCGGAGCAAAACAAGCAGGTGCTAGTAAGTGGGGACAAATTGGCGCATTTGTGGGGTTGTTACTGGGATTTTTTGGATTACTACCAGCTTTACCTTTTGGTGGACCGTTATTAGGAATTTTATTTGGACCACTGTTAGGAGCAATTGTGGGTGAGTTCCTTTATCAAAGACGATTATGGCCTGCGGTAAAAGCTGGGATAGGAATTACTGTGGGAACGGTTGTGGGGAATTTGATTCAAGGTGTTTTAGCTATCAGTGCGGTGATAGTATTTTTATTGACGACTTGGCCGCAGGTATATGGTGGTTAATAATCAAAGTTTGTGTATCAATCAAAAATCAGGTTATTAGGAGTTACGCATTGACAGGAAACTTTAAGTATGTATAGTCCTAAAACCCATATTTCTCGTAGGGGTTTAGCACTGCTTATTGATGTCAACTTAACGTAAAACCTTTAGCCCGCCTGGGAATGAATTCCCAGTCTAATAGCAGAAGTCATCTGAAGATGACTAAACACTGGGAAAATTTACTAGTCCGTTTTAACGGACTTGAGCTATGAGACAGGGAATTTATTCCCTGGCGGTTGTGGAAGACAACAGATAAGCCATTTTTAACACCAATGAGCAGTGCTAAACCCCTACACATCTAGGTTATTTGTCGTTTCGCAAAACCTTATATCCCACGCGTGTTTAAAATAACTGTAAACCAGCTTTTGCTTCTTTGGAAATAGCTTCTACTTCGTCATTCACCAAAGTTGCTAGAATAGATTTAGCTTCATCACTACCCAAACGAGTTAAGGCTTGCACAACTCTGTAACGCACTTGCCAATCTGAATTAGTGCTATATGGAGCTAAGAGAGCAACTGCTTTTGGATCTCCCAATTCACCGAAGGAACTTATAGCCGCAGTTTGAATTAAACCATTATCGGAAGCGAGCGCTTGGGTAAGTAATTCAAAAGCTCGTGGATCTCCTAGTTCTCCCAATGTGGCAATAATGCTAAACTGGACTAGCCATTCTGGTGTTTCCTGGTAAAGCTTTTTTAAGTCTTCAAAAGCGTCATGCAATTTTAGCGCACCTAAACAGTCTGCTGCGGCGGATTGCACATCCGCTTCAGGATCATGTAATAAACCCCGTAAGATAGTCAAGGATAATGGTAAATCTTGTGTTCCCAGGGTATCCATTTGACTTACAGCAGAATAACGGACACGCGCACTTTTATCCTGAATGGCAATTTGTACTAATTCTAAAGCGATTTGTGGTTCTAGATCCCGAATTTGGTTAACTGCACGCAAGCGATCGCCTAAATTGTCAGAACGCAGTAACTCTTTTATACTATCAGCAGATACACTCATTTAATAGTCCCTTGTCAGTTGTCAGTTGTCAGTCGTCAGTTGTAAAAGAATATTGCTCTTACTTCCCCACACCTAGTAGTTCGTCAAATTTATTTTGACGGGTAATGATCGGAAAAAACTTCTGTTCTTCCCTCCCCTACCTCCCCTACCTCCCCTACCT
>NZ_LJOU01000073.1:0-33289 GCF_001672085.1 Anabaena sp. AL93
CCCCACTCTCCCCGCCCCCTACTATAAAGAATGAATAAAAATAAACTTTGGCAACTTGTATTTTGGCTAGGACCATTCTTTTTAACTTCCGGCTTAACCATTGGTTTAATATCAGAAAAATGGGGAATAATCCCTTTATTATTAACAATACTAGGTTTAATAATTTGTAGCCTCTGGATAATAATCCAAAGCCAACAAAGTAAATGGTGGCAAAAACGTTCCACCCAATCGGGTACTAACGCTCTTGTCGCCACCTTATCAGTATTAGTTATCTTAGGATTAATTAACTTTTTAGGTATTCGCTATCACCTGCGCCTAGATTTAACAGATAGTCAATTATTTACCCTATCCCCTCAATCAAGAGAATTAGTCAGTAACTTACCCGAAACCATAAAAGTTTGGTTATTTAGTAAAGACCAAAATCTCCAAGATAGAGAATTATTAGATAACTATCATCGTCAAAGTAATAAATTTAAATTTGAGTATATTGACCCTCAATTAAAGCCAGGAATAGCCGAAAAATTTGGTGTCAAAGATTATGGCGAAGTTTATCTAGAATTTCAAAACAAACGGCAATTAGTCCAGATAATTAATGAAAATGAACGTTTATCAGAAATAAAATTAACTAATAGGTTACAACAAATTACCAGTTCCACAACTGCTAAAGTTTACTTTCTTCAAGGTCATGGTGAACATCCACTTACAGCTAGTAAAGGGGCAATTTCCCAAGCAATTAAAGCATTAACCGATAAAAACTTTACCACATCAGCTTTGAATTTAGCAGAACAGCCGCAAGTTCCTGATGATGCTACTGTTATAGTTGTCGCTGGACCTAAAAAAGAATTATTGATAGGGGAAGTTACAGCTTTACAAAATTATCTCAATCGTGGTGGTAACTTATTATTGATGATTGATCCCAATACTGACCCGAAAATAGACACTATTTTAAAAGATTGGGGTATACGCTTAGATAATCGTTTGGCTATTGATACTTCTGGCGAAAATTTACAACTAGGACCCGCTGCTATTCTGGTGACAGAATATGGACAACATCCTATTACTAAAGATTTTGCTAAAAATATTTCTGTATATCCCTTAACTCGTTCTTTGGAAATTGATCCTGTTTCTGGTATCGAGTCTATGGCTTTATTAAAAACTAAACCCTATCCCAACAGTTGGGCAGAAAGTGATCAAAAAAGTGAAAAATTAGAGTTTAATGAAGGTCAAGATTTAAAAGGACCTTTAACTTTAGGAGTAGCATTAACTAGAAAGTTATCAAATGCAATTCCCACAACTTTACCAACACCAATTCCCACAACTTCACCAACACCAATTCCCACAACTTCACCAATTCCAATTCCCACAACTTCACCAATTCCAATTCCCACAACTTCACCAATTCCAATTCCCACAACTTCACCAATTCCAATTCCCACAACTTCACCAATTCCAATTCCCACAACTTCACCAACACCAATTCCCACAACTTCACCAACACCAATTCCCACAACTTCACCAATTCCAACTTCCATAAATTCTCAACCTACTGCTAAAGAATCCAGATTAGTAATATTTGGAAACTCAAATTTTGCTGTTGATGGTTTATTTGAACAACAATTAAATGGAGATGTATTTTTAAACTCAGTTAGTTGGCTAAGTCAACAAGATCAACAACTTCTCTCAATTCGTCCTAAAGAACCGAAAAATCGCCGCATTGTTATATCAACTCTTCAAGCTAACTGGTTAACAATAATTGCTGTGTTTGTATTACCTTTAATTGGATTAACCACAGGATTTATTATTTGGTGGAAACGCCGATGAAAAATAAATTAGTAATTCATGATGCTAAATTCAAGCATTGGCTTTGTTTTCAAAATCCTGATGAAATTATCAAAGCTGATAGTATTGATCAAGTTGTTCCTAAATTGCAACTTGTAAATGATTTAATCGCCAAACATCAAATGTATGCAGCGGGTTTCATTAGTTATGAAGCTTCCACAGCTTTTGATTCCGTACTAGAAACCCATTCTTATAGTTCATTTCCCCTACTTTGGTTTGGATTATATAAAAAAACAGAAATTATTGAATTACCAAAACCAACCTTACCGACAGAATATCAACTCAATTGGAAACCTTCAGTTAGTGAAGCCGAATATCATCAAGCCATTAGTAAAATCAAAGAATATATTGCTTTGGGGGAAACATATCAAGTTAATTATACCTTACGACTAAATGCGCCCTTTAGTGGCGATACTTGGGAATTATTTATCAAATTAGTGCAAGCACAAAACGCCGACTATGGGGCTTATGTTGACATTGATAACTTTGCTATTTGTTCCGCTTCCCCCGAACTATTTTTTGATCTTGACGGTAATAATTTAACCTCTCGTCCTATGAAAGGAACAGCAGCTAGAGGTTTAACATTAGCAACCGATCATAATATTGCTAATCAACTACATTTTTCTGAAAAAAACCGCGCTGAAAATGTGATGATTGTGGATATGATTCGCAATGACATGGGAAGAATAGCTGATATTAATACTGTCAAAGTTCCCCATTTATTCAATGTTGAAAAATATCCCACAGTTTGGCAAATGACATCCACAGTCACAGCCAAAACTACAGCTTCCCTAAGTGAAATTATGAGGGCGTTGTTTCCCTGTGCGTCTATTACTGGCGCACCTAAAGCCCGGACTATGCAAATTATTCAGAAGTTGGAAAATACACCACGCCGCATTTATACTGGATGTATTGGATTTATTAGTCCCCACCGTCAAGCGCAATTTAATGTGGCTATTCGGACTGTATTAATTGATAAGGAAAATAGTCAAGCTGAGTATGGAGTCGGAGGAGGAATTGTTTGGGATTCTGTAAGTAGTGATGAATATCAAGAATGTCAAATTAAAGCCCAAGTTCTCACCTTAAATCAACCAGATTTTTCACTTTTAGAAACGATATTATGGCAACCTGATCATGGCTATTTTGTTTTAGATTATCATTTACAAAGGTTGCAGTCTTCAGCAATTTACTTTAATTTTAATGTTGATATCAATAGTTTGAAAAAACAACTTGATGAATTAACAAAAACATTTTTAAGTCAAGCTTATAAAGTGCGGTTGTTATTAGATTATTATGGTGACATTACATATCAAACTATACCTTTATCTCCTGTGAATAATCAGGAATTTGTTAAACTAAGTATGTGTTGCACAGCCATTGACTCTAATAATCCATTTTTGTATCATAAAACGACTAATCGCCAAGTTTATGAAACAGCGAAAGCTGCTTTTCCTGATTGTGATGATGTTTTATTATGGAATGAAAGAGGTGAAATCACAGAAACTTGTATTGGTAATATTGTGGTAGAGTTGAATGGAGAATTATTGACACCTTCGGTAAAATGCGGTTTGTTAGCAGGTACTTTTCGCGCTGATTTACTTGAAAAAGGAAAAATCAGAGAAGAAATTATTGCAGTTGAACAGTTACAATATATCAATCGCATTTATATAATTAACTCAGTGCAAAAATGGCGAGAAGCGGTTTTAATTTCTAACTAATTAGATAATTTAGTAATATTCAACATGAAATTACCAAAAACGACTTTAATTTTAATACTTTTAGCCTTGGGATTAGGTAGTTTTGTCTACTTTCATGAAATCAAAGGTAAAAATCAGCAAACAGAAATAAAACCCCAAAAACAGAAAATTTTTGCTTTTAATGCTGATGATGTGCAATCTTTAACAATTAATTTTAAGGAAACAATATTACAAATAGAGAAAAGAAATACAACTGAAAAACCCCAATGGGAAATAAAATCTCCCATATCAACACTAGCAAATGATGCAATTGTTTCTTATTTAATGGATTTATTAGTTGAGGGCAAAAGTGAAAGAACAGTATCAGTTTCACCCACTGAATTATCAGAATTTGGTCTGGATAAACCTGTAGCTACTATTGATGTTAAACTAAAAAATAAACAAAGCCATCAATTGATTTTAGGTAAAGGTGATTTTAATAATCAATTTTTATATGCTCAAGCTGATGGTAACAAAAATATGAATTTATTGTTAGTTTCTAAGGATTTTGTGAATGCAGTTAATCGAGATATATCTGAATGGAAACAAATAGCAGAAAAGATTGATGTACAGCCATTACCTAGTCTTCCTTCCCCAACTTCTCCAAATAAATAATGTAGAGACGTTCTATGTAACGTCTCTACAAAAATTATCTCGTTCCCAGTCTCTGGCTGGGAATGTCACTACAGAGGCTCTGCCTCTACTGTTATTGAAGGCAGAGCCTTCTAGAATTCATTCCCATACAGAGTATGGGAACGAGAAAACGAGAAAGGCAGAGCCTCTGCTGTTATTGAAGGCAGAGCCTTCTAGAATTCATTCCCATACAGAGTATGGGAACGAGAAACGAGAAACGAGAATGGGAACGAGAAAACGAGAAACGAGAAAATTTACCTAACATCTAACCTTTAAAAACTCCAATGACAAAACAAACAGCAACTTTATTAATTTCTTGTCCAGATCAACGGGGATTGGTAGCAAAATTTGCCAATTTTATCTATGCTAATGGTGGTAATATTACTCATGCAGATCAACATACAGATTTTGAAGCTGGACTATTTCTAACGCGGATAGAGTGGCAGTTAAAAGGGTTTAATTTACCCAAAGATGTAATTACTCCTGCTTTTAATGCGATCGCTCAACCTTTAAATGCAAAATGGGAATTACACTTTTCTGATACTCTTCCCCGCATTGCTATTTGGGTAAGTCGTCAAGATCATTGTTTATTTGATTTAATTTGGAGACATCGTGCTAAAGAATTTCATGCAGAGATTCCTTTAATTATGAGTAATCACCCTGACTTACAACCGATAGTTGAACAATTCGGTATTGATTACCATTACTTACCAATTACTAAAGAAAATAAACAAGAACAGGAAGCTAAACAACTAGAATTACTGCATGAATACAAAATTGATTTAGTTGTCTTGGCAAAATATATGCAAATAGTTAGTGCAGATTTCATTGAGAAATTCCCGCAAATTATTAATATTCATCATTCATTTTTACCTGCATTTATTGGGGCTAATCCCTATCATCGCGCCTTTGAAAGAGGTGTGAAAATTATTGGAGCAACAGCCCATTATGCCACTGCTGACTTAGATGCAGGACCAATTATTGAACAGGATGTGGTGCGGGTAAGTCATCGAGATGAGGTGAATGATTTAATTAGAAAAGGTAAAGATTTAGAAAGAATTGTGTTAGCAAGAGCGGTAAGATTGCATTTACAAAATCGCGTTTTAGTTTATGGCAATAGAACTGTAGTTTTTGAGTAAATTTATTTAATCTGAATTGATCATTTTAGCTATCGTTTCCATCATCAAAAAAAGCCGATGAGAATAATCAGGAAAGCAAATGAATTGATAATGCTCATAAAAAGAACGGGCTTTATCATCTTTGGCATCAACAACTACCGCAATTGTCGCAATTTCATTTTGCAAACTACGATATAGGGCATCCATTAACAACATTTCCCCTAAACCTTTTTGACGATGATTTTGATCAACTGCTAATCTACCTAAAAGAGTAGCGGGAAGTTGAGGATATTTTGGTAGTTTTTTAGTAATTTCTATCGGCAATTCTCCGATTTGAATACTTGTTGATGATAGTGTGTAATAACCTGCGACGAAACCAGAACTTTTTTCTACTAAAACAAATGGGGCTGCTATGCGTTTACGTGCATCTTGCCCAGCTTGTTTTTGGAAATATTTATCTAATTGATCAACTCCACAACAAAAAGCCGCCCGGTTATGCTTTTTTCCTAGCGGCTCTATTAAATAATTCTCAAAAGCATCAAAATTATCTGTTAACTGCACTTATACACCCATATTCTTTTTATAGCGTTGAGCCGCAAGCCGTAACTTGTTACTGGGTTCTGGCGGATTAAGCAGTGCTTCTACAAAAACTTCTTGGTCTTTTCTGCTTAAAACCATGATTTCATTTTCCTGAATAATCTGGTTTGCAGCACTGACAAGACTGCTAACTACAAAATCTGTAAGTGTTCGCCCTTGAATATCAGCCGCCCGTTGGAACAGTTCCTTATTCTGTGGACTGATACGGGCTTCTAATCTTTCTGATTTGGAACTCAAGGATTTTTCTGGGCTATTTCTAGCCACTGAGTGAGTCATGATACTTTCTACACAATAAATATGATGTGTAAATCTTTAGTGTACGGCAAATCTCCTAACAAATAATAGTGTACTGATTTATTCAACAAATGTCAACTATCCCCAGTCTCCAGACTTTCCACCTGTCTTACTGACTAAATGAATCGCCTCAATTTGAATAGACTTTTCTAACGCTTTAGCCATATCATATAAAGTTAAAGCGGCAATAGATACCGCTGTTAAAGCTTCCATTTCCACGCCAGTTTCTGCTTTGGTTTTGACAGTGGCATCAATTTGATAACCAGGTAGTTGGGCATCGGGGATAATCTCAACGGTAATTTTTTGCAACGGTAAGGGGTGACAGAGAGGAATTAAATTCGCTGTCTGTTTAGCAGCCATGATTCCCGCTAACCTAGCAGTTGCTAAAACGTCCCCTTTGGGAGTGTTTCCGGCTTGAATAGCGGCGAATGTCTCAGGTAACATTCGTACCTTACCAGTGGCTACTGCTTGGCGAACAGTGGCGACTTTGCTGGATACATCAACCATTTGGGCTTGTCCCTGGGCATCCAAATGGGTTAGTGGAAAAGAATTTGGAAAATTAGCTTGCGTCATTGGGAAAGTATGTGCTATTATGAAATTCATGAGTCAAGGGTGTGTAGCTCAGTGGACTAGAGCACGTGGCTACGAACCACGGTGTCGGGGGTTCGAATCCCTCCTCGCCCATTATCTGATTTTAAATGCACAAGTTCCTTTTTTGGAGTTTGTGCATTTTTGATAATTATAAGACCTCGCGGTAAGCGTAAAACTCAGCGGCTTTAGCCCTGAGATATAAGCGACACGAGCGGTTTTAACCGCTTTGGTATTTTCTATATTAACCGTGATGCGGGTCTTCAATATATCTCCTCACGGATTCGCTACTAACATTCCCTGCGGTGCTTATAAAATAACTACTTGTCCAAAGAGACGGTAGTTTTTTTAATTGGGGAAATTCTTTTCTCAAGTAGAAGCTAGAACGACCTTTAAATGCCTTGATAACTAAATGTGGGGTATCTGTGGGCTTAACGCTAATAAATAAGTGGATATGGTCTGGAGCTACTTCTAAAGCTAAAATATCCCAACCTTTTTCTATAGCCAGTTCAGCAAAAATCTGTCTCGCTCTTGTTGCTATTTCTCCTACTAAAACTTTTTTCCGTCGTTTAGGTATCCAAACAAAATGGTAATTAACCAGGAATTTAACGTGGTTGTGGGTTTTATAGTCTTCTTGCGTTAACATATTCTCTTGTTGTTTTCTTGATAGCTATTGACAATACTAGCTTAATCAATTATTCTTGAGAAGTCAACTTCTCATAAATCGTAACTTGGTGGCAAAAAATAAAAAAGCAATGGGAGTACAACAGGTTTTGTTGTCTCCCGATAATGAAACAAAGGCAGTATTAGAATATCTCTGTCAGCAGTCAGGGAAGCTGTATAACAGTGGTGTTTATTTCGCTAGACAAACATTTTTAAAAACTGGAAAGTTGTTAACGGGTAAGTTCGACTTGATTTACGAGCCTTCAGTGTCTAAAACTATGGTTGCTCAATCGATGCCATCTATCCCCGCACAACAAACTTTATTATCTGTAACAGAAGCCTTCAAATCTTTTAAAGAATTACGTTCTTTGTTTATCAAAGGACAATTACACTTTAAGCCTAAAGTACCCGGCTATCTAACAGGTTCTAAACTTTTCAAGGTTGCTTATCCTCATAGTGGAGGACAGAAACCAACTCTAGTTAATGGACAACTTAGATTTTCGTTGGGACTAACGGTTAAAAGATGGTTTGGAATTTCTGAATTTTTTCTACCGATGCCGTCAAATTTAGATATAGCTCATGTTAAGGAGTTTACTATCCTACCTAAAAACGGTGCTTTTTATCTAGAGATGTCTTACGAAGTTGAGAAACAACAGCATGATTTAGACATTAATCAAGCTCTATCTATTGACTTGGGAACGGCTGATAATTTAGCGGCTTGTGTTGATACATTGGGTAATTCCCTATTGATTGATGCCCGGTCAATGAAAGCCATGAATCAGCTTTGGAACAAGAAAATATCAACAAAAAAAGAGGGGAAATCAGAAGCTTATTGGGATGCTTGGTTAGACCGTGTAACCCGTAAACGTAACCATCAGATGCGTGATGGTATTAATAAAGCAGCGAAACTAATTATTGACCATTGCTTAAAATATGGTATTGGTACATTAGTTATCGGCTGGAACGAGGGGTTTAAATCCAACGCTAATATGGGGAGAATTAACAATCAAAAGTTTGTCCAAATGCCATTGGGTAAACTTAAAGATAGATTAAGACAACTCTGTGAATTGCACGGTATTAGATTTCAAGAAACTGAAGAAGCATATACGTCAAAAGCTAGTTTTCTAGATGGAGACTCCCTACCTAAGTATGGCGAAAAGCCAGAAGGGTGGAAAGCATCAGGAAAGCGTGTTAAGCGTGGATTGTATGAATCGGGCGATGGTTCATTCGTAAATGCAGATTTGAACGGAGCAGCTAATATTTTAAGAAAAGTATCGGGAAGGTTGAGTCTATCACTTGATCAACTCAGTAGACGATCTTTGGCAATCGTAGCGAGAATTAAATTAAATTAATTCTGTCCGCAGAATCTCAGCGGCTTTAGCCCTGAGAGTGTCAACAGTGCAGGATATGGAAGGGCGCAGGCCCTGCGCCCCTACGGTTATTTGACGGCATAGATATCTTCTGTGCGACCAAGGGCAAAACGCAGAGATTGAGGAATATTGCGGCTAGACTGGGTGAGGAAGATGATCATGGCAATGACTGTTAAACCTGTAGTCAAACCAAACATATTTCGATAACCAAGTGTTTCGGCAAATGTACCAAAAATTGGACCTGCGATCGCTAAACCGATATCAAATCCCATTAAGGAAGCACCAAATATTCTCCCGCGTTCGTAGGGTAAAGCCCTATCTGTCATCAATACAGAAATCATGGGGATAAGTGTACCAGAAGCAGCACCTTCCATGAATGCTCCCAATAAGAACATGAAAGAGTTATTTGCTTGCCAAATGCAGATGACAGAGAATGTATAAGCTATCAAACTCATGGTGACAAATAAACCCCTTCCATATCTATCAGAAGCTTTACCAGTAAATAATCTACAACTAAAACTGGAGACAGCCGCCGCAGTAAAAAATAAACCTGGATTTAAATCAACTCCGGTTGATTTAATAAATAGGGAGATGAAAGTATGCAAACTACCTAAAGTCAAACCACTCAGGAGTAAGACGATAGCGGGAATCCGCACCCGATGACTAGTTAATATTTGCCAAAAGTTATCATTTTTACTGTTAGTTGGTTTGGTGGCAATTGGTGGATTAATAATGGGGATGATACATAATAAACCCAAGGAACATAAAGCCGCAGATGAGAGAAATAATGGGGTATAACCAGCACTTGCTTGTAAAAACCCACCTATAGCCGGACCTATTCCCACACCTAAAGGATTCACCAAACTCATGTAACCAACGACTTCACCGCGACGGTGTTCTGGTGCTAAATCGCTGACTAGGGCAATGTAAGCTGTGGCAAAAGCGGCGATACTAATGCCATGAAAGGCACGAATTACCATGAGGGGAATAATTGATTTTACACATAAATATCCCAAAGGAGCGATCGCTGCTGCGGACATTCCAATCAATAATACTATTTTACGACCCCGAATATCTGCTAAAGCACCCATTGACGGGCGACATAGCAACATCCCAATGGCAAAGCTACCCATGACAATGCCAATTTCTTGTTTGCTTGCACCAATATGTTCAATATATAAGGGTAGGGTAGGCAATAATGAAGCCAAACCTGACCAGAAAAACAGACCCGCTGCAAATAACATGAGCAGGTTTTTTCGCAGATTAGCGTCAAAAGTATCAAAGGCTTTCACGGCAGATGCAATAATGCTAAAAGTATTATTTCTCTATTGTTACGTTACTTAACATTTTTTGCCACAACTTCTCGCACCCGATAGATTGGTCGTCCTTGAGATTCATGATAAGTTCGCATCAGTAATTCTGCCAAAAGACCGAAGCAAAATAACTGGACTCCTGTTACTAACAGCAACACTGCCAAAATCAACAAAGGACGGCTACCAATATCTACATGAAAAGCCAATTTGACGAAAGTTAAATATATACCTATTCCCCCACCAGCAATCATGGAAATCAATCCCAACAAGCCAAAAACGTGCATGGGACGGGTGAGAAACTTCTTCATAAATAGAATAGTTAATAAATCCATCAATACCCGGAAAGTCCGTGATATCCCATACTTACTTTGTCCAAACCGCCGCGCATGATGACGTACAGGTACTTCTGTAATTCTTGCCCCTTCGATATATGCCAAAGCAGGTAAGAAGCGGTGTAGTTCTCCATAAAGATTCATATCTGCCACCAATTCAGACCGATAAGCTTTCAGAGAACAACCATAATCATGAATATAGACGCTAGTAGCCCCACGAATTAACCAATTAGCGATTTTAGAAGGAAGCAACCGATTTAATGCCCCATCTTGGCGATTTTGCCGCCAACCACTAACTAAATCATAACCCTCCTCCAGCTTTGCTAATAACATGGGAATATCAGCGGGATCATTTTGCAAATCAGCGTCTAAAGTCACAATTACTCTAGCTGTAGCATAATTAAAACCCGCAGACATAGCCGCAGTTTGTCCATAATTACGTCGCAAAATCACCGCTTTTAAATCAGTGCGAATTTGCGCTTGTTCCTTGAGAAATTCCGCTGTACCATCACTAGAACCATCATCTACACAAATAATCTCATAATTCAACTTACTAGTGGTGAGAGTCGTAGAAATGGCTTCTAGTAATAAAGGTAAACTTTCGACCTCATCTTTAATTGGGACAACTACGGATACATCTAAACTTGGTGATTGGTAATTGGTCATAAGGATATTAAGTAGTCTTGATTTAATTAGAGACAAAAATGTGGTTCATTCATAACTTTTCACAACTCTCCCAGCGCCGCGTAACTGTTGATAATAAGCCTGACTAACTTTGTTTCCCTGTTCCGAAAGTTGGTCAATACCAATACCGTTGCGTCCTTGTTCTTTTCCTGAACTGTGAATATAGCAATTATTACCCAAATATAATCCTACATGAGTAGCTTTTTCAGGAGTTCCAAAAAAGATTAAATCCCCTGGTTGTAATTCAGTAATATCAATTGCTTGGGTAAAAGCTTCTTGTTGATAAGCGTCTCTCGGTAGCCACACACCCACAGATTTAAATGCTGCTTGCATTAAACCCGAACAATCATAATTAGGTGCGACTGTGCCACCCCAAAGGTAATAATTATCTTCTGCTTTTGCTGCTTGGGTAAAAGCGATAACTGTGGGTATGTGCTGTTGAATTTCTGCGGTTGAGATGAATTGAGGTTGATATATTGTTTCTGTTGGTTGAAGAAATTGCAAATCTTGAAGTGATAACCATCCTGGATAGTCATCTTCACATAAACATACTGCAACTGCTGTATCTGGATGATTTGATGTTATTTGTAAATGTCGTCCGGTGGCGGCTTGGGTAGCTAAACGGATACATTTAGGGGAATCATAGATATTTAGGTTGGTGTTACAGAAATATTCTGCTGTTGGGGAATGGGGAATTATTAGGTTTATTGACATAAGTAAGTAGGTTGGCGTTGAAAATTGTCGTTATGGCAAGAGGCAAGAGGCAAGAGGCAAGAGGCAAGAGTGAAGAGGGTTTGGGCGATTTTACGTTTCTTTACACAGTTTGGTTTTATTGTGTTCACCTACTTACGCCACGCTATGTCTGGTGCCTCCAGCATACTACGTGAACGCTATCAGGATTTAAGGATGAACAGGTTTCACATGATAGTATAAATCGCTTTTTATGGTAACACTTTCTTTAATAAATCCCGATGTAAAAAAGCCTCATTTACTAAGGATTGAATTTTATGAGGTGACAAAGCCACACCATTATTATAATAATCAATCCAAATTTTACTGATTAAATCTACATCATCTGGTAAATCCTTTAAATCCCAACCAGGTATTTCTAAATCTTCCATTAATCGGTTGACTTTGGGATCATAACTTAATGCAAAACAACGAGAACCTTCACTAGCTGCCATAATTAAACTATGGAGACGCATTCCTATGGACATTTCCACACCGCGAAATACACCTTTTAAAATTTGTGGATCTTCGGAACAAAGAACTCTACTCACATCTGGTAATTGAGTGTGAATCTTTTCCGCAATTCCTAGATCTTCGCTTTTTTGAAATGGTAATAATAAAATAAAAGCTTGGGTTTCTTTTTGCAAATTAACTAAAGCTTGAGTTAAATTTGCTAACCTATTTTCTGTCAATTGAGGATGATTTCTTAAAGTAACTGCAATTCTGGGTTTTGGTAAATCTACTAATTCCGGGACTGGCTTCGATTCCAATGCCCAAACCGGGTCAGGGGCAAGGATATGGGGTATACTCCAATCTGATAATAACCGAGAACTGGAGCGATCGCGCACACTCACTTGAGTACAACCTGCAAAATTCCCCTTTGCTAACCAACGAGTTTGGAAATGCAACAAAGGACCTATACCCTGTCCCCAAGCCACAGTTTTCAAACCCATAACTTGAGCTAAAGCCATCAATCCCCCATAATAAAAAGGGCTAATCAGACTGGTAGCATCTTGAATTAAACTACCACCACCCCAAACAAAAGCATCACAAGAACGCAAAGCCTTTAAGACTGAGAAAATCGCCATGCGGTTGTAACATTCCACACCATAATGCCGATGAGTTTCTTCAGGATTTCCAGAAAGCACCACAGGAGTAACATCAAGTGGTAGCATTTGCAGAAGTGTGGCTAACAAAGCTTCATCACCACCATTACCCTTACCGTAATACCCAGACAATAAAACCCGCATTTTCCCCATTTTAAATTTTAGATTTTAGATTAATTATGCACGCCCTTTCGATTCCCACCTGGATAATTCATATTTCTAGCGTCATTGAGTGGATAGCCGCAATTTGGCTAATTTGGATATACGGTGAACTTACAGAAAATCGGAGTTGGTGGGGATTATCCTTTGCCATGTTACCAGCTTTAATTAGCGCAATGTGTGCTTGTACTTGGCATTATTTCGACAATTCCGAATCATTAGAATGGTTAGTCACCCTACAAGCTACCATGACATTAGTTGGTAACTTTACTCTCTGGGCAGCAGCTTATCTAATTTGGCGTTCTACCAAGTCTACAAGCCCCATTGAGACACAATCTATCAAATCAGAACAATGATATCAAAAGAAACCCTCTTTGCCCTCTCTCTGTTTCCCTATCTGGGTTTCTTGTGGTTTATCAGCCGCAGTCCACAAATGCCACGTTTAGCCCTATATGGATTTTACGGCACATTGGTATTTGTCGCCATCACCATCCCCGCCGCCATTTACGCCAAAGTCCAGTACGGAGAACAACTAGCCAACGTAGACTGGTTACATGGCAGCGCAGAAGTCTTTTTAACCCTTGCTAACATCTTACTAGTCTTAGGTTTTCGCCAAGCAGTACAAGAATTAAAAAGCAAAAATTAAACTCAGTCTTTCTTCTTTGCGCCTTTGCGCCTTTGCGTGAGAAAAAAATTATTGTTTATCAGGAAAAAAATAAATGGAAGTCATCCCCGCAATTGATTTACTAGAAGGTCGCTGTGTGCGACTATATAAAGGAGACTACGAGCGATCGCAAGTATTCAGCGAAAACCCCGTTGAAGTAGCGAAAATGTGGGCAGACCAAGGCGCGACAAGACTACATTTAGTTGACTTAGACGGCGCAAAAGCTGGGAAAATCGTCAACTTAGCAGCTATTGAAGCCATTAGAAATAATCTTGATATACCCATTGAAGTTGGGGGCGGATTGCGCGATCGCTCAAGTGTTGTACAATTATTTAATCTGGGAGTAAATTGGGCAATTCTGGGAACTGTCGCCGTTGAACAACCCCAGCTAGTCCAAGAACTCTGTCAAGAATTTCCCGAAAAGATTATTATTGGCATAGATGCCCGTAACGGCTTAGTTGCAACTCGTGGTTGGTTAGAAACATCAACAGTATTAGCCACTCAACTAGCAGTACAAATGCAAGAACTAGGTGCAGCAGCCATCATCTACACCGATATTAACCGTGACGGCACACTAGAAGGCCCCAATTTAGACGCATTACGAGAACTCGCAGCGGCAATTTCCATACCCGTAATTGCTTCAGGTGGTGTAAGTTCTGTCACCGATTTATTAAGTTTATTAGCCTTAGAACCCCAAGGTGTCACAGGTGTGATAGTCGGTAAAGCCTTGTATACGGGTGATATTCTCCTCAAAGAAGGATTACAAGCTATTGGACCGGGAAGACTGCAAGATATACCACCAGATTTCGGTATTTCTAGCATTGCTTAAAATGAATTAGCAATATAGAGAAACCTGTAGGGGCGCAGGGTCTGCGCCCTTGATTGTATTGATTATTGCTAGTATTGTATTAGGATTATATTTACTCAATAAATTAGTAATTTTATGCCAAGAAAAGACCAGGGTTGGGTGACATTTCAAACATCTGAAGAAGAACGCAAGATATTAGAAGAATTTTGTCAAAACTCCCAACGGACTAAAACAGAGATTTTGCGAGAATTAGTCCGGGGACTTAAACAATATTCAGCACCGTCCATATCATCATCAACTTCACCAGAAAAAGCAGAAACAAAAAATATTGAATTTGAAATTGTTAGTCCCAAAAAAGCATTAAAAGTTAGTTCTCGTAATGTTTTAAAAGGAATTGTAAAACGAGTAACTACAGGCAGTATAAATACTGAAATAACTTTAGAAATCGTTCAGAAAGTTGAATTAACTTCCATGATTACTAGAGTTTCCGCTGAAGAATTAGAATTATCTGAAGGTACAGAAGCCTATGCTGTGATTAAATCTAATGATATTGTGATTGCTAAAGATTAGAAATACTTAACTTAGATTCCCGACTTCTTTAAGAAGTCGGGAATCTTTTTGTTTACTAAGCTTCGATTTTTACACCTTTCCAGAAAGCAACATAACCTTCTATATTTTTAGCCTTTTCCTTGGTGCTAGGATAGTACCAAGCTGCATCTTTGTTAACTTGTCCATTAACTTCAACACTGTAGTAACTAGCAACCCCTTTCCAAGGACAAGTGGTATGAGTGCTGCTGTCTGTAAAGTATTCCTTATTAATAGTGTCAACCGGGAAATAATGATTTCCTTCCACAACTACAGTATTATCGCTTTCGGCTAGAATAGCACCATTCCAAATTGCTTTCATGATTTGAGTCTGAAAAAAGTTAATAATTCATATTGTTACATTTAAAATGATAATTTACTAACGTGATACAGTGAATTCTAGTAATTTTTTTCAAAATACCACCTGTCAATCTCGAAATAAGTTTTATTATTTATAGTAAATTTATGAAACCAGAGGATTTTGCCACAACGGTGACTGATGATTGGGATGTCTTCTTGCCCAAAAACCATAAAAATCAACCCATAGACAATCAAGCATACCGCATTTTTGAACCCCAATGGCAACCAGTAATATTATCCTGGTTTGGACGCGAAGATGTACCCAAAGAGTCAAAAGAGGCATTTATTCAAGCTTTGGTCAATTTTGAAGATGGCTGTGTACCATATCAGGGTAAGGGTTTTTATGGTTATCGCGCCTATTTTTTAGCAGCAGCAGCGATCGCTCAATTCCCAGAATCGGCAAAAGGTGATAACATAGTTCAACAACTGGTAAATTGGAAATTAGATTATTATTGTTTCAATAGCATTGAACAGCAAGTCACTGTAGGACTTCAAGAAACCGACAGAACCAAAGCCATAGATACTTTAGTCCAATCAATCAACACATTACAACAAAATTTCACCCTTTCTCTCGCCATTACCAGCTTAGAAACAATCGGATCTGGTAGTGAAAAATCCATTTCCGCTTTAACCCAACTATTGAATACGTCACAGGATAAAGACATCCGTAGACGAGTAGTTAAAAGCTTAGGAAAAGTAGGCTATGGTAATGAACAAGCTATTTCCGCTTTATTAAAAATTATAACTACATCAGAAAATAATGATGTCCGTAAACAAGCGACTGAAAGCTTAGGAGAAATAGGCTATGGTAATGAACAAGCTATTTCCGCCTTAGTGCAAATTTTAGATACAGCACAAAATGATGCTATTTATTGGCAACTAGCTGAAAGCTTAGTTAAAATAGGCATTGGTAATGAAAAAGCCATTTCTGCTATAGTACAATTACTAGACAAATCAGGCAATAAATATACAAGTAGATTAGGAAAAATAGACAATAACCACGAAAAAGCCGTTATTCTCCAAGCTGCTACAACCCCATGTCAAATAGAAACTGATCACGAAAAAGCCATTGCCGATTTAATCCAAATCTTAAATGTATCAGAGAATGAAGAAGCGATTAGTCAAGCACTTTATACATTAGGAGAAATAGGCAAAGGTGATGCAAAAGCTGTTTCTGCTTTAGGGCAACTCTTAGATACATCACAGAATGAGCATATCCTCGTGCAAGTAGCCGAAAGCTTAGGAAATATACATCCTGGTAACGAAAAAGCCATCTCCGCTTTATTGCAACTTATAAATACATCAGAAAATGATGAAATTATTGTCTATGCACTAGAAAGCTTAGGCAATATAGGCATGAATAATGAAAAAGCCATTGCCGCTTTAGTGCAACTTCTGGATAAATCACAGAATGAGTACACCCATAAACTAGCAGCTAAAAGCCTAGGAAAGATAGTCACTAGCAATAAAGATATATTCTTGGTGGTGCAAGCTTTACGTCGCTATAAACTAGATAGTGAAGACTATGATTTGATTTGGAATTGCGCCCAAAATATGTCCTATCCAGAATTTTATCAAGCTTGGCATCATTCTTGATTTATCAAAAATATTTTCCATTTTTCTGTTTGCTGGGTTATATTTTCACACCCATAATTTTTGCTATCTTGTCTACTTCTACTAACCCTTGACGTTCTAATTCATAAGCAATAAATGGAGCTTTCCTTTTTAAAGAGTCGAAACTAGAATTATCTTCATAGTAAGTTTTTAGCCATTCTAATCTTCCGTCAATACACTTGTCATAATCATTTAATTCCAAGCGATTAATTGTTGATATTACTCTTTCTTTGAGCGGATATAAAAGTTCAGGATTAGGCTTGATAATAAGAGAAGGAAAATCTAGAATAAAACTATTTACAGGTAATTCAAAAGGGTCTATAACATCTAATTTTGTTCCTTTTTTGTGATTTAAAGTTAAACAAGCAAGACGAAAATTATGCCATTCATAAGCTAATTCAGGTTTAGCAGATTTAGGAAGAAAATGGTCAACCGTTGGATTACCTTCTGGACGGGAAATCCATTGAGCAGAATAGGCACAAATTTTATTATAAGATTTGTATAAATCATTTAACGATTCTCGCCAATAGGTAGCGTTTTTATTTTCGTAATCTTTATTTGTAGGATTAGGAAATTTACTTAAGAAAGCCAAACCTGGTTTTCTAACTTTCTCGTCAAAATCATCAGGTTCAGGCTGGGGTTTAATAGGAATCACAAATCTACTCCATGCTGTTCTGCAAAATAAACCCACCTTGGCCAAAATCTATCATCTTCTGATAAATACCTTGCCAAATCATTTGATACTCTTGCCACATCTTCCGAATTGGGATTATCTGATAATTGTAAAACTTTCGCTGCTTCTATAGCTTTTTCTGCTTCCAAAGAACGAGCATGACGCAATTTGAAAACATCAGACATTAACCAAGAATCTACCACACCTTGACGGATAAAAGGAAGTTCTTCAATTTGGACTTCATTCCCTAATGAATCGCTTTTCACCAGTTCTAAACTAAATAGCTTATCAACTGTTTGATCAAATCTAGGTTCTACAGATGCCATTACTAAAGGAGAATGAGTAGCAACCATAATTTGCACTTGTAAATCAGATGCTAAATCATCTCTCACATCTAACAAAGCAGGTAAAATAGCTCTTTGCCATTGGGGGTGAAGATGTGCTTCTAATTCATCTACTAAAATAACCATTCTCTTCTGTGGTTCTATGCGGATAAGTTTTGATTGTATTTTATGTTCTTCATAAGCCCAAACTATCAAATAAGCCATTGTAATTATCCGCTGTACTCCTGCCGAAGCATGAATAATGGGAACAGTTCCATAAGGATGTTCTATGGTGGGAATTTCTCTAGCATCATAAGGAAGTCTGACAGGTTCTCCCGGTTTCAAAATTCCTAAATCACCTTCTTCGGGAGGTGATAAACGTGCTAATACTTTTTCTAAGGTATTAAATGGATATTTATCTGGTCTACTTTGCCATTGAATCCAATCTTGTAATAATCCATTAATAAAAGTATTGCCATTTTCATCTTTTTGACCATTCCATAACTCATCTTTTGTAAAGACAAAAGGAAGTGGTTTTTTCTCAATATTTCTAATCCGTGAAGAAGATGATAAATATTGTTTTGCTGTGTCCCATACGGCAAAAGAACCATCTACTCTGGCATAAATTAAAAGACCTGGAATAGTTGAGCGATTTTTAATTTCATTCCATCTTTGAAGTTGCCAATCATAAGAAATACTCTCTGTATCAGATTCAGAATCTCCAGAAATTTTAAATGTAATTACAGGTTCATCTTCACTTGCAGTTTGCATTGGATATGCTGGTAAATTTGCCCACTGTCCAGTTAAAGCCCACCAAGCACATTCTAGTAAAAAAGTTTTACCCAGTCCATTATCACCTGTAATTAGGCTCAGTCTTTCTGCTGGTTCAAAACAAAGTTTTTTTGCAGCCCCTACACCTTGTATTTCTAAATAAGTTAAAGTACCTTCTTCCGGTAGAATATCTGGAGGTTTGCCAATAACAGTTTTTAATTCTTCCCAAGACACTACTTCGTCTTGAAAAAGTTGGTTTATATTGATATTTTCAGGTATAGAAATATCAAATAATTGATTAATTTCTTGTTCATTTAATAAAAATTCATTTTTGAAATTTTGAATAATATCTTCTGGTGTTGTTTCAGATGACCATTCTTTTTCACAATATATCCAGACAGCTAAATGAAAAGCAGGAATCAGTTGATTATCATACTGAGACAAACAGGATTTTAAAATTTCAATATAGTTATCTTTCCAGCCCCATCTGTCTTCATTTATGTTATTGATTAATGATTCTCTAAATATTGGTGTATGGATATCTTTATAAATCTCTCTATAAACATCTTCTATTATATAATTTACATATCTGTTAAGTTTTATCCATCTATTTTTACTTTTTGATAAACGGAAACATCTATAAGAAAATGTTGAGTCCTTATAGAGTTTATAGTTTTTTTCTAAAAAATCTTTAATTTCCGAATATAGAGATACTTCAACAGTATTACCTACTGGTAATTGTAATTGCTTGAATTTCAAAAAAGTAATTCCCCAAAAAGAATCTACCTTTTCCAAATATTTAAGAGACTCTCTAATCTGGTCAATACTAATAAACATGAGTTTATCCGGTTCACTTTTTTAAGTTAATCTGAAGAAATTACAGGTTAAATCCTTTCACAAGATAGCAAAATACAAAACTCTGGGTAATTTTTAAAACTAGCTTAACTAGTTTATGACAAAAAACTTCCAACAAAGACAATTTACCAAAACTAACGCAAAAACTCTCTAAAACTCTTCTTTCTTCGCTACCTTCGCTCCTTCGTGGTTCGTTCATCCAATATCTTATCATCACGAAGACAAAAAAAGCATATATCTACGCCAAGTTGGTTATTCATTACTTCATTATACTCAAACAACTTAGTTTTACCAAAATTACTCAAACCAATCTTCACCTCCTGGTAATTGTGATAAATAATTATCAATCATCTTTGCTAACTCTTTAGGTTGATATTCATAAGTTAACAACAAAAGATTTTCCGTAAAATCAATTAATTCTTTTCCTTGTAATCTTTGAGAAACTTGACTTGGTTTTAACGTTCCGCCAAAAATCTCCGCACTAGCGGGACGAATTGCCATTTCTACAGCTTCTGCTAAATATTCACCCCATTCATCAGATTTAATATAATAAGATTTTTGATTATCTTTAATATTCAATTTGGCAATTTGAATCACAGAATCAGAAATTGAAGCAATCCAAGAATTAGTTAAACGCTGTTCAATTTGATTTTTAATCAGATGAATAACCAACCTCACTAAAAAAGCTTCTATTTTTCGCAAAGTTCCCTGTTTGCTCATCTCCTCCAAATCATCAAGAATTTCCAAGGCATCATCATAACGCCCTTCTAATATAGTTTGTCTTAACTCCATTAATTCTTGCGTCATAGTTATTTTATTCTACCTAGTTGCAGACATTAGTTGATCTTGTAGTTTTGATGTTCTATAATAACCCAAATTGCTAGATATCTAGCTAAGACTGGGAATGGGTAATAGGTAATCAGTCATAAAATCCCTATTTTTATCCTGTTCATCCTTTAATCCTGGATATCCTGTTCGCGAAGCGTGGCGTTAGCCATTTCTGACATTTTCCTATCTATAAATTCTAGCGTTCCCTCTACCAATTCCCCAACGTGCGTTAAAATTCTAATATCTTCATCACAAACCAGACACGCAGCAGCCATCTACCATGCTTCAGTACCCACACCTAGAAAAAGCTTTAAAACATCATTTTGGTTATGATCAATTTCGCCCTGGACAACGGCAAATTATCGAAGATGCACTAGAGAATCGTGATTTAATGGTAATTATGCCCACCGGTGGGGGTAAATCTCTGTGCTTTCAATTACCGGCACTTTTGAAACCCGGTTTAACAGTGGTAGTCTCACCCTTGATAGCTTTAATGCAAGATCAAGTAGAAGCACTGCGAACTAATAACATTTCTGCCACATTTCTGAATAGTAGTCTTAACGCCTATAAAGTTCGCTCCCGTGAAGAAGCGATCATGAATGGTAAAATAAAATTGCTTTATGTCGCCCCAGAACGCCTTGTTAGTGACCGATTTCTCCCCCTTTTAGACGTAGTTAAGGAAAAAGTGGGGATTTCCACCTTTGCCATTGATGAAGCCCATTGTGTCTCAGAATGGGGGCATGATTTCCGCCCAGAATATCGGCAATTAAGATTACTCCGAAAACGTTATCCTGATGTGCCTACAGTTGCCCTCACTGCTACCGCCACAGATAGAGTCAAGGCTGATATTATTGAACAATTAGGATTAAGACAACCAAGTATTCATATTGCTAGTTTTAACCGCCAAAATCTTTATTATGAAGTCCGGGCTAAAAGTAACCGTGCTTACGCCGAATTATTAGAAATAGTTAGAGAAAATGAAGGTTCGGGAATTATTTATTGTTTAACTCGCAAAAAAGTTGATGAAATAACTTTAAAACTCCAAAATGATAAGATTTCTGTTTTGCCTTATCATGCTGGTTTAAGTGATGAGGAAAGATCAAAAAATCAAACTCGGTTTATTCGGGATGATGTGCGAGTAATGGTAGCCACCGTTGCCTTTGGCATGGGCATTAATAAACCTGATGTGCGGTTTGTTGTGCATTCCGATTTACCCCGAAATCTAGAGAGTTACTATCAGGAATCAGGGCGAGCCGGTAGAGATGATGAACCTTCTAAATGTACATTATTTTTCAATTATGGTGATATTAAAACTATAGAATGGAGTATTAATCAAAAAACCGATCCTCAAGAACAATTAATAGCTAAACAGCAACTAAGACAGGTAATTGATTATGCGGAAGGGACAGATTGTAGACGCACAATTCAATTAAGTTATTTCGGGGAAAGATTTCCCGGAAATTGCGGAAATTGTGATAATTGTCTTTATCCTAAACCTGTCCAAGATTGGACAATTGAAGCCATGAAATTTCTATCTTGTGTGGCCAGGTGTAAAGAAAGATATGGAATGTTACATATTATTGATATATTAAGAGGCGCGAAAAATCAGAGAATTGTTGTTAATAAACATGATCAACTTTCTACCTATGGAATTGGCAAAGATAAAACAGTAGATGAATGGCGAATGTTAGGAAGATCACTTTTACATCAAGGGTTAATAGAACAAACCGCAGACGGTTATTCAATTTTAAAACTTAATGCTTTGAGTTGGGAAGTAATGCGAAAACAACGCCCAGTTTCCATTGCTGTTCCTATAGCAAAGAAAATTACTTGGGAAGAGGAAAATGTCAAAGCAGCAGATGTAGAAGTGCTAATGCAAAAATTGCGATCGCTTAGGAAAGAACTCGCAGACGAACAAGCAGTACCACCCTACGTCATCTTCCATGATTCTACCCTCAAATTAATGGCACAAAGCCAACCAAAAACCTTAGATGAATTTGGCAATCTTTCCGGGGTTGGTAGTCATAAATTATCTCAATATGGCGAAAGATTCTTAGCAGAAATTCAAAAATACCGCCAAGAACAAGGGTTACAAGAAAAGACTATTAATCGAGTTAGTTCCTCACCTCATTCTCACTCACCTTCTGATACAGAATTAACAACATTGGAATTATATAACCAGGGTTTGAGTATTGAAAACATCGCTAAACAACGCAACGTTAAAACTGCCACAATTATCAATCATCTCTCCAATTTAATTGAGAAAAAACAACCTGTAGATTTAAGTAAATTAGTCCCCTTAGAACGCCAAAAGAAAATCTGGAACGTCTTAGAAATTGTTGGTGATATTGCCCTCACACCCATTCGGGAAAATTTAGGTGAAAGCTACAGTTTTGACGAAATTCGTTTAGTTAGAGCAAAATGGCGCAGAGAAAAACAAAAAACCATTAAAGATGATATTGATTTTTAGTTTTTTGCAGATAAAGCCAGAGATAGCAGCTTTGGTAAAACCAAACAAATAGCCGCATTCAATATTGTTAAAAATAGACCATCAATTAAACTCATAAATAACTCTCCCTGTGATAACTACATCTTGATTTTGCATTCTAAACACCATTTTTGAATTTTTGAATGTCTTTGACATTGCATAAGTAAATTAAATACTTGCAACTTTTCTATTCCCTGTTATGTATAGCAATCCTGTCTGATTTGTGAAAATTGATGTTTTTACCGAGAATTACAGCGGTTTCCGCTCTTATGAGGGACAAAGTTGAATCATGAAACTCTTGTAGTGCAGGCATCTTGCCCGCTAGATATGTACCTCATAACACCAGGAAGTGCTGTATGAATAGCGCAGAGAAGAAAATAAATAAATATATTCACAAATAATTGAGGATTGCTATTATTCGCTAATATTCTCTTTAATTAGGAGAACATTGGGAACAAAAATTCGGACTAAATTTACAAGATTGACTACCAGTTAATCCGTAGGCTGTACAATATGGGAAACTGGTCATTGCCATTTTGGCGGATTTGCAACTAGGAGTAAGGGCAAATGGTTGAGATTGTTGAGGTTTACGAACCAAAACCATAGATAGCAGCTTAGGCAAAGCCAAACAAGCCCCTGCATTGATGACGGTGAGCAATAATACATCCATCAAATCTATAGGGAATCACCCCCAAATGAAATTACATGAACACAGTTTGACTAAAACTAAAATATATGGCAATGTCCTAAGACTCAACCATAGTATTTAGTTTATATAAAATCAGTTTAGCATAGATTTTTATATATGGAACGGTGATAATTCAGTAATTGTGATCAATTAATGTGTAAACTAAAGATTAAATAATTGGTTATTATTGGATTTAACATCAGTATTTAAGTAGGTGAACACAATAAAACCAAACTGTGTAAAGAAATGTAAAATCGCTGAAAACTTCTTTACTCTTGCCTCTTGCCTCTTGCCTTGCTATGACGACAATTTTCAACGCCAACCTACTTATGACAAAAACCCAATCTGCAACTTCTTTCTTAGCTAACATTTCTGAGCGGGAAAGCCTGGCTTTACAGAGTTTAGTAGATTACACAAACGTCGAGTCACTACCAGAAATTTGGACTTTAGCTGCCAGGAAATTTGGTAATATTGTTGCCCTGCATAACCCCCACTCCAAACCAGAAGTAAAAATTACCTATAGTCAGTTGTCAGGGCAAATTCAACAATTTGCCGCCGGTTTGCAAAAGTTAGGCATCAATATAAACAATAGCGACACTCTTCCCTATGGTGAACGGGTTTCCCTCATTGCTGACAACAGTCCCCGCTGGTTTATTGCCGACCAAGGTATAATGACCGCTGGAGCGGTAAATGCAGTCCGTAGCGCCCAAGCAGAACGAGAAGAATTACTCTATATTATTTCCCATAGTGGCAGTACCGCATTAGTAATTGAGGATCTCAAAACTCTAAATAAGTTAGGAGAAAGCTTAAATGAATTGCCGATTAAGCTGGTAGTTCTCCTTTCTGATGAAGCACCACCCACAGAACGTAATTTTCCAGTGGTGAACTTTTCCCAATTATTAGATATTGGTAGTAACAACACTTTAATAGCTACCAAACAAAGCAGCGAAAGTTTAGCAACTCTAATTTATACCTCCGGGACTACGGGAAAACCCAAGGGTGTAATGCTATCTCACAAAAATTTGCTGCACCAAGTTAAAAGTTTGGGGGTAGTTGTCCAACCAGAAAAAGGAGATATTGTTCTGAGTATTCTGCCCACATGGCATAGTTATGAACGCAGTGGAGAATATTTTTTACTTTCTCAAGGTTGTACCCAAATTTACACTAATTTGCGTTCTGTGAAAGGGGATTTAAAGAAATTTAAACCCAATTACATGATTGCTGTTCCTCGACTATGGGAATCAATTTATGAAGGAGTGCAAAAACAATTCCGCGAACAACCAGCTAAAAAACAAAGTTTGGTCAAATTTTTACTGGATATGAGCCAGAAATATGTTGAAGCGCGGCGTATTTCCCAGAGATTGAGCTTAAATCACATTCACACCTCACTTATTGAACGTTCCCAAGCCAAAATAGCAGAATTAGTCTTGTTACCACTCCATATACTAGGTGAAAAATTAGTTTATGCCAAAGTGCGAGAAGCCACAGGTGGAAAAATTAAGCACGTTATTAGTGGTGGTGGGGCGCTACCTGCATATATAGATAACTTCTTTGAAATTGTTGGTGTGGAAATTTTACAAGGTTATGGTTTGACAGAAACCTCACCAGTAACTAATGCTCGTCGTCCTTGGCGAAATTTACGGGGTTCTTCGGGACAACCAATTCCGGGTACGGAAGTAAAAATTGTCAATCCTGAGACTCGTCAACCTCTACCAGTTGGAGAACGGGGTTTAGTCCTGCTCAAAGGGCCACAAATCATGCAGGGCTATTATCAAAATCCCGAAGCCACAACCAAAGCCATAGACACAGAAGGTTGGTTTGATAGCGGTGATTTAGGTTGGGTAACTCCTGAAAATGACCTAGTATTAACAGGTAGAGCAAAAGACACCATTGTCTTAACCAACGGTGAAAACATCGAACCACAGCCTATAGAAGATGCTTGTTTGCGATCGCCCTATATTGACCAAATCATGTTAGTAGGACAAGATCAACGTAGCATTGGCGCTCTGATTGTTCCTAACCTAGAAGCCTTAGCAAAATGGGCAGAAACTCAAAATAATAGTGAAAAGATTGACTTAGAGAGTAAAATAGTCCAGGATTTGTTTCGTCAAGAATTAAATCGGGAAGTCCAAAACCGTCCCAGCTATCGAGCCGATGATCGTATTGGAGCATTTAAACTCATTGAGGAACAATTCTCAATTGAAAATGGACTCATGACACAAACTCTGAAAATCCGTCGTCACGTTGTCATGGAACGATATTGCGATATTATTAACAAGATGTTTGCTAAATAATTTCCTAATTTCCCCCTAAATCTTGGGCGGGGAAACCCCTACTGACTCCTCTCCACACTACAAACTATTTAAGAGTGAACGTACAAATTTTATGGATGTCTCCAACCCTCAATTGCTTTTAAAACGCCCAATTAATGTCAAAGCCATAGTTACTAGTCTCTGGAAAGAGGAAGTACAACAGCAACTCCAAGCTCAGATTAATCAAGTTGACCAACAACTACAACAACTAGACGTTGAAGGACAAAGAGCAATTAGCGCCATTCAAAAGCAAAGTGTTCAACCACCAGGACCCCAAACACTCCAACAAATTGACAATATTCAACTGCAAGTCAATCAAAAGAAAAGTGAACTCCTAGAGCAGAAAAACCAAATGCTGCAAAATCTCCAGCAAGTACAATTGTTGGAATTAGATCAAGAAGTCAACCAATTTCAAATGGAAAGCTTTTTCCGCATCGAACTGGGTGATAACTTGATTAGTAAAATGCAGGTGGAAGTCGTCCTGCGTGATGGCATTGTTGAAGAAATTCGCGGAGATATCTAAATAACTTAATCCTCGACTTCTTGGAGAAGTCGGGGATATTTCTTGAAGCAGGGGGAAGCGATCGCTTATTTGATAAATAAATGAAATAAATGACTATATTGAATCTCTAAAAGATAAATATTACTAATAATAGCTAAAAACCGAAATTTTTGACACACTACCAATTTATAATCAATTAGATAGTTTGGCTTTGTTCCTGCTAATTAATCTTATTATCAGTTTTTTGGCTATTTTTTAACAAAGTTACATCAGCCTACCGATACCGCTATAACGGTTATCTTTAATTTATAACATAATTTAGGGCGTATAATCTACGCTACTACAAAGGTTATAATTCACTGACTGTATCTCACTCAAGTGCATACCGCTATATAGCATAAACAAACATCATGAACATGAAGAACATTAGAAAAAGCATTAATTTCTTCTTTTTCTCTTTAGTCAGGAATTTTATCAAATTTTTCCGTCGGGTTAAATTAATAGGAATCTCATTTAAGAGTAGTGATCTGACTGGTCTATTACCAATCATCGGTTATGCTCTTGTGATTATGTCATTCATAGACTTTATCTATGTTCTTTCTGAGTTCCAACTCCAAAACTTTGAAAGTGAACTTAATTCTATTAGAGCATTCACTGAACACAGTTGGATTTTTTTGATTGGTTTGGGGTTTATTTTTACTCGTTATTTTAGTGAAAATCAATATGACATCCGCTTTCCAGAAATTATTTTTCAAAAAATTATTCGCTGGATAATCCTATTGATGGGAGTCGCATTTTTCCTGGCAATTCCCCTGGTTTTTGTAAATACAGGACGTTTATTAAAATCAGTAAATAATCAGATCATCGAACAGCAAAAGAGCAATATTGAACAAATAAGCCAAATCGAGAAGAGTCTAAATTCTGGGGTTAGTACAAAACAACTCAAGCTTTTTGGTAAGAATATCAACCTGAGTCCAAAGGAATTAAATTTACCAGATCCTCAGATCAAAAATGCAATTACACAAAACTTACTCATTGCCAAAAGAAGAATTTCCGAAGCGGCAGCCCAAGCTAAGCGACAGCAATATAGGAATAGATGGAAAAATAGTTATAGAACAATTATTGCTCTCTTTATTCTTGGTTTTACCTTTGTGTTTGTTTGGTTCAAAATAGGCCAGGCTTTTTAGAATGTTACAGATAATGTTAGCAATTAAACGTAAAATGGGAAGATTCAGGAAAGTTAACTTACTCAATCATACTGATCATACTTTCCTGCTCCTATTCATCTTTGGGTTGATTTCTTCAATTAACCTAACACTCTACTGGCGAGTTGAACAAGATTTCAATCAATGGTTCTTGGAACTAGCGCTATATACAAGTATCCTGGGGCATCTTTACCAGAAACGCTATGACCTCACCTTAGTTAGCCGATTTCCGACTAATTTTATTGGTTGTTGTTTGATAATCATTCCCTACCTCAATGCAAATTTTTCATTCCAAGAAATCTCTATTTTCTGGTATTTTCTGCCATTAATCAGTTCCATAGGTTTCGCTTTATTGGCATCAGGATTTCAGGGAATTAAACAATTCCGGCAATATTTAGTAATTATTGCCCTATTTCCTTTAGTTATTATCTTGGTAAAATTATTGGGAATGCTGATGCAGATTACGGTCATTTCTGCCAAATTCACCTCTTTTCTTTTATGGTACTTGGGCTTTGATTCTACTACTCAGGGCGCTCTTGTTTCTGTGAATAATGGGACAATTGATGTTTTGTCAGAATGTACAGCGATACCACTGCTGATATTGCTATTAAAAGTTTCTTTGCTGCTGGTCATTCTTTTTCCCGGGTTCCTGAAAAATATTTATTTGCCTTTTATCCTTGCAGTCGTTATTAGTCTGATTTTTTCCATTATCCGATTGGCTATTATCGCCTTCGTAGTCACAGATAAACCTGCATTTCATTATTGGCATGGTTCTCAAGGTGGTAATATCTTTGCTGTACTCTCGTTCCTATTGTTTGGGACTGTGATTCTCTTACTATCACCCAATAACCAAATTCCATCATCACTATCATCACTGTCAGAAGTCACCCCTCAGAAATCCCAGCCAGTATCCTATTCAAGTGTACTGATAGGTATCAGTTTAGTCATCATTTTATTTAATTTTTGGGTCTATCCCAGAGCGGGCTTGAGTGAAGCCGCCGTCTATCGTTTTCCACAGCAAATTCCTCTCCCTGGGTGGCAATTCACCGCTAGTGAACCTCTGTCTCTACCGCAAAAGACTACAGATATGGAAGCAGATAAGAGGAAGGATGTCTTGGCTGGACAAATTTATCATTACCAAAAAGCCGGACAGAGTTTAACTGTCAACTTCTACTACATCCCTATCAGTTTAGGTGATATCCAATCTGAATATGAGCAATTTAGTTATCTACCTGATTTACCTAAGCTAATAAAGCCTCTGGAAAAGGTCAATCCCAAAGGTTATCATTTACAATTCTCCTCTGAGCAAAACCACTATTTGACAGCCTGCATTAATTCTATGGGAAAAAGTACAGTCACAGCGTCTCAATTCATTGCCTATTTTTATCGTCCTTATTTAAATCCCTCTCAATGGTTGAATCTCTTCAACGGTAAACAGACTCTCCGTGACAAACGCTGTGTCTGGGGGCAACTCTCCTTAGCGAAATCTGATGGTAGTGATGCTGAATTGGAAGCTGTTTGGCAGACTTTATTGTCTTATTGGCAGGGTAATTTCCCTAAGTTGAAAAACTAGACAAAAAGATTTACTCCCATAAAAACGCCAAAATAGAGTATTAGGGGGTTGACAAACGATTTTGGATTTGTTATCGTAAAACCGATAAGGAAGAACTATCTTCTTACAAAAATCTATTCAACTCCCCAGAACCGCTGACAATGAAGTAGGCGGTTGTGTTTTGTGCAAAAAAAACAGATAGTTTTCATCAATCTGATTTTTCCAAAAAATCACCCACTTGATCACAAAACTGTTAAAATTCGTAGATTGAAGTCCATATATAATTGATTCTGAAACCACCATATCATGAGCATTAACGAAGTATTTATGCCGGCGCTGAGTTCCACCATGACCGAAGGCAAAATTGTCTCCTGGGTCAAGTCGCCGGGAGATAAAGTAGAGAAAGGCGAAACGGTGGTGGTTGTCGAATCAGATAAAGCTGATATGGATGTAGAAACCTTCTATGAAGGATATCTCGCCCATATTATTGTTCCTGCCGGTGAAACCGCACCAGTCGGCGCAGCGATCGCTTACATTGCCGAAACAGAAGCAGAAATAGCCACAGCCAAGTCCCTAGCCAACGCAGATAACGCTGCTGCCCCCTCGACACCTGCTCCCACACCAGTTGCAGTTGCCGCAGTTGCCGCCCCTGTCACCGCATCTCAAAATGGTTCTAACCATCAACCGGGCAGAGTCGTAGTTTCACCCCGCGCCCGTAAACTAGCCAAAGAACTCAAAATAGATTTAAATACCCTCACAGGTAGCGGTCCCTACGGTCGCATTGTCGCTGAGGATGTAGAAGTTGCAGTTGGTAAAGTTCAGCCAATTGCTACCCCTGTTGTCACTGCCGCCCCAGTACCAGTACCAGTACCAGTAGCCGCCCCAGCACCTGTGCCTGTAGCAGCACCAGCACCTGTGCCTGTAGTTAGTAGTGCTGTTCCCGGTCAAATAGTACCATTCACTACCTTACAAAATGCCGTAGTTCGGGGTATGGTAGCCAGTCTATCCGTACCTGTATTCCGTGTTAGTTACACAATTAGCACCGATGGACTCGATAAACTTTACAAACAAATTAAGTCTAAAGGCGTAACAATGACCGCGCTACTAGCCAAAGCTGTAGCCGTGACATTGCAAAAACACCCCATCCTCAATGCCAGCTACTCAGACGAAGGAATTGTCAATCATCCTAATATTAACGTTTCCGTCGCCGTAGCCATGGATGATGGTGGTTTAATAACACCCGTTTTGCAAAATGCAGATACAGTTGACATCTACTCTTTATCTCGCAACTGGAAATCCTTAGTAGAACGCGCTAGAGCGAAACAGCTACAACCAGCAGAATACAACAGCGGTACTTTCACCCTCTCCAACTTGGGAATGTTTGGTGTAGATACCTTTGATGCCATTTTACCACCTGGACAAGGTTCTATCTTAGCCATTGGTGCATCACGTCCTCAGGTAGTAGCCACAGTCGACGGCTTATTTGGTGTACGTCAACAAATGCAAGTAACTGTTACCTGTGATCATCGCATCATTTATGGTGCTGATGCCGCCGGATTCTTGCAAGACTTAGCAAAATTGATTGAAACCAATCCTCAGTTTTTGACAATGTAAGAGATTAATACCCAGATTCCCGACTTCTTAGAGAAGTTGGGGATCTATAAAAAATATAAACATATACAAATTACAGATTCTAAGAACTAACATTAAAACAAACAATTAATTAAAAACTGGTGTGTTATGACCATTAAAAAACAATTCAACAGCTTTGAAGAAATGCTATCTGGTTCAGATGTACCCGTATTGGTAGACTTTTATGCTGACTGGTGTGGTCCTTGTCAAATGATGGTGCCAATTTTAGAACAAGTCAACAGTCAATTGAAAGACCGTTTGCGGATTGTCAAGATTGATACAGAAAAGTATACAGAATTAGCCAGCCGATACGGCATTGAGGCTTTACCAACCTTGGTACTATTTAAACAAGGACAGCCTGTAGATAGAATTGAAGGTGTTATGCAAGCACCACAATTAGTACAACATCTGCAAGCAAAGCTTTAACCTTTAAAATAGTTACTGTCTTCAATTAGAGATGCCAAATCCCGCGTCTCTATGACAGCGGTTTTCCGTGTATTTCTTCCTTTGCCCCTTTGTATCTACCCCTGCGGGATCTCTAAGAGAGATTGTGCGAAACAAAATCATGAAATTGATTCTGGAAAATCCACGCTATCTTGAATAAAGAATATCCAAGGAGTGCATCTTTATAATGAAAGGCAAACAAGTTTTACTTACAGGTGGCACAGGGGGACTCGGTTTAGGTGTCACACCCGCAGTTATCGCCCAAGGTGCAGATGTAACTATTCCTTATCGTAATCCTCAAGATGTAGAACGGCTCAAAGGAATTATTTCGCCGGCGGATTTTGCGAGAATTCATTTTATTCCTGCTAATTTGGAAGATGAAGCCTCAGTAGAGAAACTGGTCAGCCGCATGACAAAAGTGGATGTGTTAATTCATTTAGTTGGTGGTTTTTCTATGGGAAAAACTCACAAATACAGCTTTGATGATTGGAAACAGCAAATAGACTTAAACTTAAATACAACTTTTTTAACTTGTAAATATAGCCTTGAAAGTATGCTGGAAAATGGTTATGGGCGTATTGTGACTGTAGGTTCTCGCGCTGGTGCTGAACCTGCGGCAAATTTAGCGGCTTATTCTGCGGCAAAAGCTGGGGTAATAGCCTTAACAAAAGCGATCGCTCATGAAACCAAAAATACTAATATTACAGCTAATACCATTCTCCCCAGTATCATTGATACTCCCAGCAATAGAGCCGCTATGGGTGCAGAAAACGCTGATAAATGGGTAAAACCCGAATCTATCGCCCAAGTTATCTGCTTCTTAGCCTCAGAAGCAGCTATTGATATTCGTGGCGCAGTCATTCCCGTTTATGGTAGTTTGTGAAATAAACCACGACTGAGAAAGAGAACGATTATGAGAGTGGTATCTGTTTGTTACTCAGCAGGTATCACTTATAATTATTATTTAAAGCGATCGCAATTGACTTTTTCCGAGAATTTGCGGTAATCTTTCATTAAGACTAAAACTGTGGAAGTTCAGTTGGATAATCGAAATTTTAAAAGCTAAAATACAGGTATTACTTAACTACAACTTAGTATGAAATTCAATGTTACGATTGATCGAGATGAAGATGGTGTCTGGATGATTGAATGTCCTAGTATTCCTGGTTGCATTAGTCAGGGAGCGACAAAAGAAGAGGCTTTAGAGAATATTCAAGATGCAATTTCTGCTTGCTTACAAGTGAGGGCAGAAATGGGGTTGCCATTGACTATTGAAACTAAACAAGTAGAAGTCTTAGTATAGTTATGGCATCAAAACTACCTGTTCTGAGTGGATAAGAAGTAAGTAGGTTGACGTTGAAAATTGTCGTTATAGCAAGGCAAGAGGCAAGAGGCAAGAGGCAATAGTAAAGAAGTTTTCAGCGATTTTACGTTTCTTTACACAGTTTGGTTTTATTGTGTTCACCTACTTAGTTCGTACCTTTGAAAAGCTGGGCTGGCGATTTGCACGCCAAAGTGCAAGTCATATAACCCACATTCCGCACCCTTGACTGTCACAAACGGTGATTACGGAGGTAAATTGATGAAAAATGAGTAAAAGAATACATTTATCTATAAAAAAACAAATTTTAGATAGGAAAATTGATTCAGATACATTCTCAATAAGAAGCAATAAAGAATGAGGGTGGTTTCTGGCAGAAAATATAATATAATTTTATTGTTAGTCTATCAAGACTTAATCATAACTTATATCCTTCTAGAAATAAACTTAAAAACAGCATTAAAACTTAAACTCATTAATAAAATCAATGAGTCAAATTGTAT
>NZ_LJOU01000074.1:0-32990 GCF_001672085.1 Anabaena sp. AL93
AGACATATTTGAATCTACTAAGTCTTGGGGTGAAAGCATAATCAATTTATTAGATTGGATGCATAATGGACTTTCGTATTTTCCCAAAAGTATAGGAACAATGATTAGATGGTTTGGTGAAGTCGTAGGTTATTTTGATGGCAGAACTACGAGTGGTACTGTTGAAGGAATTAATAATAAACTCAAATTAATCAAAAGACTTGGATATGGCTTTCGTAACTTTAGTAATTTCCGATTACGTAGTTTATTAAACTGGCACTTTAGTATTAATTCTCCATAAAAGAGACGCAAGAGCCAAAGATCCTAACTATGGGATGATATTTCGTTATGCAAGTGCTAATTCTGGTTTAGTGATGAATTCTCGTTTAGGTAAAAGCGAGGATGGTTTTAGAGGGGACATGAATCTAGAATTTAAATTTTAGCTAAAGCAGCAAGAAGCCCCACGTCTCACTCTTAGAGGTTGTTTTAAAAGTATTAGATGAAACCGATAATCTCCAGAAACCTAACCCCCCTTCCCCCCTTCCCTACGAGGGAATGGGGGCGCTAATAAAATCCGCATTTATTAGACATCTTCGGTAAAGATTGTAGAGACGTTCCATGGAACGTCTCTACAGGGGTTTCATGCCACGCATATTTAATTTTCGGAGATGTCTAATCTAAAACTGGTACAGGAAATGAAAGGTTAACACTGTTTATTACAGAACCAAAGGTAGAAACTGGAGTTGTATTAACATTAAAATTGACATCTCCACTAGAAACAGGATTTTTAGAAGGTAGAACTACATTAATGTTAGATACAGTTCCTGATGTCGTAGTCGCCGCCGGAATAGCAATAGATGTACTTCCTGTCCCTGTGGAAATTTGAGGTGAATTACTGCCTTCTTTAATCACAGAAACAAAGCTAGGAGTTGTATTACCTGGTGTAGCGTTGATGCTAAAAGTAGTTGGTAGCTGAAATACTAATGGGGTTTCAATGGTTGGGTTAGGAACTGCAATGGTTGGCTTAGGAACTGTAATGGTTGGCTTAGGAACTGTAATGGTTGGCTTAGGAACTGTAGTGGTTGGTAATTTGATGGTGGGAATAATTTGCGCCTGAACAGTTTCAGGTATTAAGGTTGATAGCAGGATAGTTAAGATCAACCCCTGGACTTTAAGACTAGTAATAGATTTGATTTTAATTGTCATGGCATTTAATCCTTTATTTACAAATATTGGTTTAACTTCTATGCAAATATTTGTCATACTTTGCTAAATATTTTCTGCATAAAAAAAGAATTTGGTAAAAGGTAAGAAATTACCAATTACCAATTAAGTAGTGAGACAGAATTAATTAAGTAGTGAGACAGAATTAATTACACAATGTTATTGGGAATGGAACGAAGTGAAATGAAGCAATCGCAAGGGTTGTGATTGCTTCCCTTCGCTCGCAATGACTGTAAATATTTTTGTCCAATTACTTACACAATGTCATTGTGTTAGCGTAGCGTGGCGTTAGCCATAGGGAACGAAGTGAAATCGAGCAATCGCCAGGGTTGTGATTGCTTCCCTTCGCTCGCAATGACTGTAAATATTTTTGTCCAATTACTTACCCAAAATTACGCTTTCTTTAACCAGCTAAACATGGCACGTAAATCTTTACCAACTGCTTCAATAGGATGTTCTGCTTCCTGACGACGCATAGCAGTAAAACCAGGTTTACCAGCTTGGTTTTCCAAGACAAATTCCCGCGCAAATTGTCCAGATTGGATTTCGCTGAGGATTTTCTTCATTTCCGCTTTAGTTTGGGCGGTGACAACGCGAGGACCGCGAGTATAATCACCATATTCGGCAGTATTAGAAATACTATCGCGCATGGTGGCTAAACCACCTTCTACGACTAAATCAACGATTAATTTGACTTCGTGCAGACATTCAAAATAAGCGAGTTCTGGTTGATAACCTGCTTCTACTAGGGTTTCAAAACCGGCTTTGATTAAAGCACTCAAACCACCACACAATACTGCTTGTTCTCCAAACAAGTCGGTTTCGGTTTCTTCCCGGAAGGTAGTTTCCAAAATACCGGCGCGTGTACCACCAACACCTTTAGCATAGGCCATTGCGCGATCGCGTGCCTGACCAGTGGCATCTTGATAAACTGCAAATAACGCAGGTACACCTTGTCCTTGTTCGTAGGTACGACGCACTAAATGTCCAGGTCCTTTAGGCGCAACCATGACGACATCAACATCAGCAGGGGGTACAACCTGTGCAAAATGGATATTAAAACCATGTGCAAAAGCTAAAACGTTTCCGGCTTCTAAATTGGGTTCAATTTCGTTTTTGTAAATTGTTTTTTGGACTTCATCTGGTAATAAAATCATGATGAAATCAGCAGCTTTGGCAGCATCAGCCACATTTTTAACTGTCAAACCAGCAGCTTCGGCCTTAGCTGTGGACTTACTGCCGGGATATAATCCGACAATGACGTTTACACCGCTATCTTTGAGATTCAGCGCATGAGCATGACCTTGTGAACCATAACCAATAATAGCAACGGTTTTACCTTTTAAAAGGTCTAAATTAGCATCTTCATCATAATACATACGCGCCATAGAAGCATCTCCTGTTTATAAAGGCTGTCATGAAATTGGCAGACTTATGATTGTATCGCAAATCGGACTATCAGATCCCCGACTTCTTTGAGAAGTCGGGGATCTGTAGATACTTTTATTTTTTTTTCAGAAGTTCAAGATAAACAGAAATAATTGTGATAATTTTGATACAAATTTGTTAAGAATAGTTACAGCCCTGTAATGGAAGGAAATATTTTTTATGGTTGATCTAGCTGACAAGAAACCGGTTCATCAAGTCGTGATTATTGGTGGTGGTTTTGGTGGATTGTATGCCGCTAAGTCTATGGCTAAGGCTAATGTGCAAATCACGCTGATTGATAAACGCAATTTCCACCTCTTTCAACCACTGCTGTACCAAGTAGCCACAGGTGCTTTGTCCCCAGCGGATATTTCCTCTCCCTTGCGGGCTGTCCTCAGCAAGAGTAAGAATACTAAGGTGCTGTTGGGTGAGGTGAATGATATTGACGCTAACGCCCAAAAGGTGATGGTAGGCGCGGAATCTGTCCCCTACGATACTTTAATTGTGGCTACAGGGGCGAAGCATTCCTATTTTGGGAAGGATAACTGGGAAGAATTTGCACCGGGTTTAAAGACTGTAGAAGATGCCATTGAGATGCGTCGGCGGATATTTTCAGCATTTGAAGCGGCTGAAAGCGAAAGTGATCCGGTAAAACGCCAAGCTTTGTTAACTTTTGTAATTGTTGGTGGTGGTCCAACTGGGGTAGAATTGGCGGGAGCGATCGCTGAATTGGCAACTAAAACCCTGACAGAAGATTTCCGCAACATTGACACCTCAGAAACCAGAGTTTTATTGTTAGAAGGTTTAGATCGGATTCTTCCACCTTTTGCCCCCGAATTATCCCACACAGCGGAAACATCATTAAAGGCTTTGGGCGTAGATGTGCAAACCAAAACTTTGGTAACACATATTGAAAATGATATTGTGACGATTAAGCAAGGTGATGATGTCAAAGAAATTGCAGCAAAAACTGTGTTGTGGGCTGCGGGTGTGAAAGCCTCAGCAATGGGGAAAGTTTTGACAGAGAAGACGGGAGTTGAGAGCGATCGCGCTGGTCGTGTTATGGTTGAACCAGACTTAAGTATTAAAGGATTTCCCAACATCTTCGTAGTTGGTGACTTAGCAAATTTCGCCCATCAAAATGATAAACCTTTGCCGGGAGTTGCACCAGTCGCCATGCAGGAAGGCGAATATGTAGCTAAACTCATTCAAAAACGTTTGAAAGGTGAAACACTACCCCAATTCAAATATGTGGATAGAGGTAGTTTAGCAATGATTGGGCAACACGCCGCAGTTGTTGATTTAGGATTTATCAAACTCAGAGGTTTCTTGGCGTGGTTTGTTTGGTTATTTATTCATATTTACTTCTTGATTGAATTTGATAATAAGTTAGTTGTGATGATTCAATGGTTGTGGAGTTATTTTACCCGCAATCGTGGCGCGAGATTAATTACAGGTAATGAAACCATTGCCCCTGTACCAATTGTAAATAGTGATAATCACACGCCAGTTATCACAAAAAAGCCGTTAAATGTGTAGTTGGTAGTTTGTTCACTCGTTCCCAGTCTCCGACTGGGAATGCCCTCTAGAGGCTCTGCCTCCCATAATAACTTGAAATCAAAAACTTATAGTGTGTACGAAAGATTAGGTGATGATGGTTTGACAACTTGGCATCCAGCATTTTTAGCCTTGGGTGAAACTTTCGTCTCATTCCCAGTCTCTGACTGGGAATGAATTCTAGAAAGCTCTGCCTTCAATGATATTAGAGGCAGAGCCTCACAACTGCATTCCTAGTCAGAGACTAGGAACGAGATGTGGTAGGGATTTGAGCTTAAGTTGACACATATCAGCTTTTGCTTTACCCCTACTACACATCTGGGTTCTTTGTCATTTGGCAAAAGTTTAAATCTCACCCGTGTTTAGTATACAAGGCTTGAAAATAGTTTATTCACTTACGCCGTACTGTGCTAGTTATTCAGTCATCTGAAGATGACTTCTGCTATGAGACTGGGAATTCATTCCCAGTCGGGTTATTTTCTCCTCAAATTAACGGCTGATAAATATCCTCAGAAGCCGGATTAAGATAGGGATGCTGCACATCAATCAAATTTCTGGCAAAGTGTTGGTTAATTAATTCTATTCTTTCTTCTAAAGCATTTTTACCCTTTTGCCAAGATTCTAACAGCGCATTGGCAACAATTTGACAACGGTTCATCCCAAAACTTTCTTGAGGAGCAAATTTTTGATTTGGTTCTTCGGCTAACCCTAATCCCGGTGCTAAAAATTTTGTAAATAAGGGAATTTCTGGCTGAAAGTAAGCTTGATGTTTTTGATAAATATCTTGAAGAATATTCCGAATTGTGGGGTAATCTTGGCGGTTAAAATGCAGCACACCTCCATCATAACGCTGATATGCTGCGGGATTATAAAGAACTTGGAAACTAAAGGCAATTGCCACATTATTCAAGGCTTTGGTTAAGCTATCCATGAGGACAATTGCCCCGGATGATGTCACATGAAAATAAATTCGTCCTCCTCCTAAATCAGTATTTTGGGGAGATTGATTTTCTATTGCTGTATTACTTACTGCCACATAACAGCCATTTTGCAAGCGATTTTTAGGCATCCATATTGCTATTAATTCCCCCACTTTAGGGGACTTTTTCCGGGGTTGCAGATGACATTCTGGCTCAATATATAAGGTTAATCCATCCTTATTTACAGCCATACTACCATCAGGTTCAATTCTCAAAATCTGCCAATCTGGTTCATAATGACCTGTACCATGATTGCTATGATGTAGTTGTTCATAGAATTCTTCATCTACACCTAAACTATTATTTTCTAGGAAATTTATCTGAGATTGACAATTACTGTTTGTGGCTAAGACTGTTTGTAGTGAACCATTGTAATAAATACCATAGAGGAAATTTCTCAACAGTATATTCAAATATTTCTGTTTTAAAGAAGGTGAGTTTTGTTGAAACCTGTTTGCTATATTTGTGGGTAAGGCAAAAGGTTGATAATTGGGATGGTAAATACAAAAATTAGGTTCAATCTGGATATTATTGGCAATATCGAATAATGAATTGAGAATTTGATTGGTAGAGTCATCAAGCATTAATTTGTTTTGCACCTCAAATTTTCGGAAAATATATGGGAAATATCAGGTTTAGATGAGGCTGTATGGCATAATATTTCCAAGAAAATCGACCGCAGATAAACGCAGATAAACGCGGATAAGAAGGGATGAGTTCATGGATTTTATGATTCTGTTTAGCCTCACAATATGATGGAATCATTATTACTAACAACCGCGTAGACGAGTTTTTTCGTAATAAAGACGCACTAATTGTTGTTCTTTATGGGGTTGAGGAAGTTTCTGGAGTGTGGGGACAGATTGGAGGATTTCTGCGGCGGAGATGCCAAAAATCGTCAATACTGCCTGTTCTGGCACTGTTAAGAGGCTTTTAGCAACTTCGAGCATACACAGATTACTATTATCAAAGGATTTTTGGGATTCGATTCTGTGTTGAATTTGTTGAATTAATGCTAAACCTGCAAACTTAATTACCCGCAGAATGAAGTCTTGATGATATTCTAAAATCATGGGAAAAGCATCAAGATAAGCCTGAATTAAAGCTAAGATTGAAGGCTGTATTGCTTCTAGAGGAATCATGGCTAAATTTAAAGATTCTTCTAGGTCTAATGTTGGATCTACTACTAGGCTAGACAGCCACACGCCTAAATAACTGGCTAATAAGTTTCCTAAATCAAAAGCTGGATCTCCCCAACCGCAAGCTTCCCAGTCAATTAATTTTGTCAAGCAGTTATCTAGCTGTTCCCATCGAGAATGAACTAGAATGTTGCTTAATTGTAGATCATTGTGAGTTAAACAAGATGGTTTCCAATCATAAGCTAGGTCAGCGATCGCTGATTCTAAACTTTCGTAACGCTGATACAGGAGATGAAATTGTAGTGCTTCGGTGGGAATTGTCCCAAATGTGTCTGGATTTATTGAGGGTATACCTTGAGCAGGATTGTAAAAATTATAGCGAAACTGTCCTGCGGGGGCAGTGGACATAAAATCACGATACTCACGTTTATTAAACGTGGCTCGGTGTAATCCTGCTAACGTATTACCAATCGCGCTGGCGATCGCTGTGGGGAACATACTACTCTGTTGATAAAATTTTCCTAACTCCACATATTCGCTGAAGTAGCTCCGCACCAGAATAGAATTCTCTTCATCAAAATGTAACAATGATAATGCGATCGCTCCAATATTACCAATCACTGGAAATTGCTGTAATAGTTGATGAAACAGCCATTCATTAAAGAGTTCATGGCAATTTTGCTCATTATTAATGTGACGTTCTTGTTTAATTAGCAGTTGGCGATTATCTGCCAGTATTACCAGTAAATTCCCATTTTTCTTGCTATTTTCTGGCAATACAGATTTATATGCAGCGCCATCTTCCGCGCTACACAGCCCTGCCTTGTGCAGATACTGGATAACATTTTGAGAAGACAGTGATAACAACATGAATTATTTCCTAGTTATTTAAATGGCTAAAGAATTACCGCAGTCAATATTGAGGTGGCTGTAGCAGTTCTTAAGTTAATGGTAAAAAATTTACGAACCATTGCTACTATCTACTAATATCCCATTTGTGTCAGAAAGACCTGCCAAAATGGCAATATTAGCTATTTTTTTACTTTCAAGTCTACGGAAGAAACTATAAAATCTTTACAATATCTGTAGTAGAGCTTTGCACCTTGAATCAAACATTACTGTTGCCAAAATAATTGCTGGTACATATCCAGTGAAAACAACGGTTACTTACATTTGTCAGTGATCCATGTTTCCTGTATGTATGTTAGCAATTTATCCTGACAATCAGTATTAGTTTACTTTTGTCCCCAATCCCCTCTAGTATAATATATAAATGGCTACACTTGTATTCCTGTAGGTATAAGAGTCAGGAGTCCAGGAGGTAGGAGCGCACGCTTCGCTATCAGGAGTATGGCTAACGCCACGCTACGCTATCAGGAGGTAGGGGCGCAGGGCCTGCGCCCATTCAGGAGTTCAGGAGAAAGAATTGGAGGGAGGCAAGAATAATATAAATTAGACACAAGTAATAGGACAGAATTAATTACACAATTGATTTTTCTGTTCCCTGTTCCCTTTTAACCAGTTGATTGATGGATCATCTACCAATGCTGACGGCAAATACTATATCTTATACAGCGGTGCAACTTTTACAACGCCAAGCTGCCTCTCTTTTACTGTACCAATCTGTCCTAGACAGCGACGTAGGCAGAGCGTTTCTGAATTTATTACAAACCATCCGTTATACTGATGCAGATGGGCGAGATTGCCTCCAGGCTTACGGTAGTTATTTCCAAGCTTTAGCCAACAGTCATCAAACCTGGGAAGAATATCTGATTCAGCAAATTCTGACTGCGGATAATCCTTTTAGCAAATTGGCACAACGAGAGGAGTTTAGGCAATTACCCTCGGCTTTAGTAGTGGCTGTGCAACATGATTTGCAAATATTACAAAGTTTATATGAATGTAATAGTGCAGTTTTAAGTGAGTGGGTACAAATGGCGACGCATTTACCGATTTCTCCTGTGGTTTGGTATCGAGAACCGGAAACCCTAGCAGGAGAAACGGGTTTAATGGTATCTCTTCCCCTGTTGGCAAATTGGGGTGATGCAGTAGCAGATTTAGCCGCTTATTATCAGCAATATGGAACTGGTTCATTTGCCCAATATAGAGCTTTCCGTTGGCAAAGTGGGCAGTTAGTTGGTATTACTTGTCCTGATGCGGTAAAACTGTCTACATTGGTGGGTTACGAGTGGCAAAAAGATGCTTTAGTCAAAAACACAGAGTTCTTATTGTCAGGCGAAACTGCATTGCACGTTTTACTGTATGGTAGTCGTGGTTCAGGTAAGTCTTCTTTAGTTAAATCTTTATTAAATGAATATAGTCATCGAAACTTGCGCTTAATAGAAGTTTCTAAGTCAGAATTGCCAGATTTACCAAAAATTGTCGAATTGTTGCGAGGTGTTCCCCAAAAATTTATTATTTTTGTAGATGATCTTTCCTTTGAAGAAGATGATAATAGTTTTAAAGCAATGAAAGTTGTTTTAGAGGGAAATGTAACTGCCAGACCGGAAAATGTAGTTGTATATGCTACGTCTAACCGTCGCCATTTAATCCGGGAATATTTTACTGATAGACCAGCCCCCAAGGATAACAATGAAGTTCATGGTTGGGATACAATGCAAGAAAAGTTGTCTTTTAGCGATCGCTTTGGTCTAACATTAACTTTTGAAGCCGCAGATCAAAAAACCTATTTACAAATAGTCCAGCACCTAGCAGCAAATATTAATATTTCTCCCGAAGATTTAGAATACAAAGCTTTACAATGGGCAACCCGTCATAATGGCCGTTCTGGCAGAACCGCAAGGCAGTTTATTGACTTTTTAAAGGCAGATTTAGCTGTATTTGGTGAAAATGTGAGGAATAATGACGTTAATTACTAATAATTCTAACAACTTGGCTACCATAAAACCTAGTAAGATACAACCAACTATAGTTAGTCATCGAGTCGTACTAGGAATAACCGCTTTTAGTGTCAGTTTTGGTTTAAGTCTTGTTCCTAATTGGGATATTTCTAGAGCCTTTTTTACGGGAATAATTACGGTATTAGCTACTTATGCAGCCGCATTTCTCGTTGATAAACGGCGAAGAAATGATGAGTGGAAAATGATTGGTTCTCTCCAAAGACGGATTCGAGATATAGAAGGGTTAAAATCGCGTATTCTCAAAGAAATACACCAATTAGAAGAATATAGAAATTTATTGTATGCAGAAACTCAGCAGTTAGAAAACCAAATTGGAGATTGTCGTAGTCAAAGAGATAGTTTACATCGAGATATCGGGACATTTGCGGCTCAAAAAAAGCAAATTGAAGCCGAAATTTATAATCTTAAAAATGAATTTGCACATTTAGAAAATAGTAATATAGAACTAAATAATAGTTGCAATAATTTGATTGCAGAAAAGCGACGATTAGAACTAAATTGTCACGCCTCCCGTGCTGAAATCAACCAAATTCAACCTCAAATTGATACAATCAAACAGCAGAAAAAAGAATTAGAAAATGATGTAATTTTGTTAGAAAGACTTAAACCACAACTAGAAGAAAAGCTTTATGAACTACGAATAGAAATTCAAAATCAAGAACTGGAAATTACTAAACAAAATAATCTACTAGTAGAAACAGGTATAACTAGAAATAATCTGGAAAATACGCTCAAATCATTACAGAATAAGACATTAGAACAAAAAACGGAAGTTAATCAACTACAAAATCAAATTTCTGTCTTACAAGATGAACGGGATTTATTACAAAATCAAGTTTGGGAATTACTTCAACAAGTGGAAACAATCAATCCCTCAACATTGCCCGATAATGAAGAAAATAATTTAGATTTGTTTCCTTTTGATGAATTATTAGAACCATTAGATCCAATAAAGGGGAAACATGATCACACCGAAAATTTACCAGCAAAATGGAATAATTTTTTCAACCATCTCCCCGGTTATGAAATTCAGGTTTTGAAAGCCATACTGGAACAAGACAACCCCAAAGCTACTATTAAAGAAATTGCTGAAGCTAATATTACTATGCCCAATCTTTTGATTGATGCTATTAATGAAATAGCTAGTAATACGATTGGTGAATTAATTATTGAAACCAATACTGAAGTTCCTGAAATTGTTGAAGAACATTTATTAAATGTGAAAACAATGATTACTAAATATTCAGAAATCAGTTACAGCAGAATTCAGGAGTAAACCTGGCTTTGTGTATAGGTTTCAATTGAGATTTTGTACCTAAAAATGATTTAAGGCAGAGTCTTTGAGAATTCATTCCCATACAGAGTATGGGAACGAGAGAAATGAGAAATTGAGAACCGGACAAGGTAATCACAATATTAATTGATCGTGAAATTCAGATTTTTGGGCGCAGGCCCTGCGCCCCTACTTTTGCTATGATGCTGCTTAGACATCAATTAAAATGTTGCCTGCTTCCACTTTAATAGGATAGGTTGGTAAGGTTTTTTCCGAGGAAACCATTGACAGCAATTTACCAACTACGGGTGGGAAGGGACACCAAGTTTTTACTTCTCCATTACCCAAGTCAAATGCACTGCGGTGGAAGGGACAAACTATCGCCCCATCTTCAATTTTTCCTTTCTTCAAAGACATTTTTAAGTGAGGGCAGGTATCATCTACAGCATAAAGCTGATTTTCGTGGTTTAAGAGTAAGATCTTGCGATCGCCCACTTTGACTACTTCCCGCGCACCAGCAGCCAGTGCGTTAGCAGCTAAAACTTGAGTCCAAGCCATGAGATTCTCCTTATTTTCAATAGACCTGTTCTTAGTTTCTCGCAATTGTGTCTTATGCGATCGCTAATAAGTACCTGTGCAAAATTTATTGAACATTTTCAAAATCACTAAACCCATCAATTTTGTAGGGGGCCAACCCCTGTGGTTGCCCCAAATACAGGGGTAGGCACGGGGGCGCTACCCCTACATTAAATTCAAATCTTGTATAACCAGAGCCAGTAGGGGCGCAGGGCCTGCGCCCAAAAATCTGACTGCGCCCAAAAGTCTGACTGCCCCCAGAAGAGTACCTAAAATTGAGAAATTTAGATTTAGGCAAACTCAATCGTGTTGACAAAATCTAAAATAGCTTTTCTCATTTTCTTCGCCTCTTCCTTCACAGAACGAGATATTTCACCATTTAAAAAGCTGCGTTGACTACTAACTATATACAAACATTCATTATTGACAAAAGACAGCAATCCTCTATAGGCATCTAATCTTATGCCATTATTGCCATTAGTTTCCTGCTTGGATATAGTTGAACCTTGAGGCATATTTACTAATACATAGTAATAAGTTTCTAAAGTATCTTGCCAATATTCTTTATATTTCACTTCCGCCGTAGGAACATGAGAAATAATGGCTTGAGGGACATATTTATCCACCAAAACTCTATGCAGATATACCTCATCTTCTTGGGATTCTAGATCATCAATTTCTTCTAGGGAGAGAGGATAATAATCAATTCTGAGTAAAGTCCCAGTATCGTCCGAAAAACTCACCATTCCTTCCTCAGTTTGCAGTGTTCCTCCCTGTTCAGAATTTACAGGAATAGGAACTATAAAGTTACCCAAAGGTGATTGATAAAATTGTTCACCATCTTCATTGAAAATAACTGCTTCATATTCTTCCTCGACATATTCCTCCTCATCCCCAGCTTCTATTGAGGCAATTATCTCTTTGATAATTTCTTCTGCTTCTTCATCATCCAGTTCTAAAGCTATTTGTAGTTGTTTCAGAAAAACCTTTTTATTTGCCGGGATAATTAAATTTTCCGCATCTAAAAGCATAATCACTCCAGCCGCAAAACCATCTAAAACTGCCTCACCAGAAATCGCCGCATTAGCAGCATTAAACAAAGAACCTAATCCCACCTCTCCGGCAATTTCTATGAGTCTATCCACCGTTTCTAGCATTTCTTCTTCTGAGTATTCATCAAATATCTCAAACTCCCAAAGAATATCAGCTAAACTTTCGGCATCTATGTCTTCACTGCCGGAATCAACTATTGTTGTAATTACAGCGATTGCCGCTACCGCTTCTTGTGCATTTAATGATTCTTTGATCGTCTCTTTCGATTTGAAAATATAATCATACTTTGTCATAACTTCTATCTCCTCAATTAATTTGTTGTTTGTACTCAATTACTAGGTTGAGAAATCCGGGTTTCAATATCTTCCAATGTCCGCAATAATAGGCGATTTGCCTGTAATTGCCAACCCCATTTCTGAATCCTAAAGGCTGCTACAGTCCCCCCAATAGCTGCTAATAAGCCAATGGGTTGATTCAGGGAAATACCCAATAACAAACCCAAACCAGCAATTCCCCAAAATGGCAAAGCTACGGTTTGTCTTTGCTCTTCCACAATTTCTGCAATTTTACCAGATGGTATTGTAGCTAATAATGTCGCTTTTAGTTGCCTCTGTTCTGCTAATGGTACTGATAGACTAATCTTGCGGCGGAGTTTTTCCATTTTGCGGGCATCAGTGCTATACTCCGTAAGTTCATCTTCTGCCATTTTTAGCAGTCGTTCTAATTGTGACATAGTAGATTAAGTTTTTTGACTGTATTAGAGCTATTATTCTATATTTGTGGACAACAAGATCCCCGACTTCTTAGAGAAGTCGGGGATCTAACTCGAAAAACCCCTGAAGAACATCATGAAAAAAACTTGGTTTCGATTAGGCATAATAAGCATATTTCTACTTTCCTTGAGCTTACGTTTTTGGGGACTAAGCCGATTTAATACTTTAGTATTTGATGAAGTTTATTTTGCTAAATTTGGTAACAACTATCTGACCCATACACCATTTTTTAATGCTCATCCACCATTAAGTCAATATCTGATTGGGTTAGGGATTTGGATGAGTCAATACATTCCTATTGGTCGAGATACTGTCAATAGTCTCACAGATTCTTTATTATCTCCTTGGAATTATCGGTGGGTAAATGCGCTCACTGGTTCATTAATTCCCGTAATCGTGACTTTATTAACTTATCAATTTAGTTATCGTCATCGGTTTGCTTTGTTAGCAGGATTTTTTACAGCCTGTGATGGATTATTTTTAGTAGAATCTCGTTATGCTTTAAGTAATGTTTATATAGTTATCTTTGGTTTACTCGGACAATGGTTATTATTGTTGGCATTAGATCAGCAAAAACAAAACCGTTGGTTGTGGTTAATTCTCTCTGGTATTAGTTTTGGTGCTTCTATTGGTACAAAATGGAATGGTTTATGGTTTTTAGCGGGTGCTTATGGTGTATGGATAGCAGCCTGGATAATTCGCTGGTTGCAATATGAAGATCATCCATCTCGTAGTCCATTATTTTCTTGTTTACGGTTTTTTAATTCTGCCAATGATTCCCCAACGGATACTATAAAATCACCCTTGCAAAATCTGACAAAAATAAATATTTGGCAAATGGGTTCTTATTTAGGAATTATTCCCGCAGTTATTTATAGTCTGATTTGGATTCCTCACCTCCAACTAGATAAAAGATATGGATTTATTGAAGTTCATAAACAAATTTTACACTTTCATCTGCAATTAGGTGGTAATAGTCCTAGCGTTCATCCTTATTGTGCTGCATGGTATAAATGGCCATTGTTAACTCGACCAATGGCTTATTATTATCAAACTGCTCAAAGTACCAAGGATTCCTTACCTGTATTTGGACCGCCCTTACCTGATGGTGCTGGTAAAGTAATTTATGATGTTCATGCTATGGGGAATCCTTTTCTATGGTGGTTTGGTTTAGCTGCAATGATCTTTCTAATTGGTATGGTAATCATCACAATTACGATGCCGATAATTGAAAAAAAGCGGTTATTTATCCCGAAAAATCTCGGCGTTGATACTTGGATTGGCTTATTTTTAGTCATAAATTATGGGGCTAATCTCCTCCCTTGGGTGGAGGTAACAAGGTGTGTTTTTATCTATCATTATATGTCTGCGGTTGTATTTACATTTATAGCGATCGCTTGGGTTGTTGATCAATGTCTGCTGAGTTATTATCGGCAAATTCGGGCAGTAGGTGTGACTATAACTTTTATCATTGTCGCTGCTTTCATTTTTTGGATGCCTATTTATCTAGGTTTACCTATCTCTCCTGATGGTTATAGAATGCGGATGTGGTTTAGTTCTTGGATTTGATAGAAATTTCTTAATATATATACACAAATCCTGTAGCTTCAATCATGTAAATTTTTACATTTCTTATCTATATATTTGGTGACAGCTAGTTCTTCTGTGTAAGAATATTAGGTAAGGGCAACTATAACTGTGGGCTTTGCCACTATCAGAGGTACTGAATCGAAAAGAATTTTTATAGGTGTGAGGAGTTTAGATTAAACCTACAGGTTTTATGCTCCAAAATTATAGGGAAAGGGTTTTATGGATATCAATGTCAAGCAGCAGCATATTAATATCACCAGCTTAAAAGAAGCACCAATACATTTGGTTAGTGAAATTCAGCCTCATGGGGTTTTGTTAGTCTTACAAGAGCCAGATTTACAAATATTACAAGTTAGTCAAAATACTTTCAGCACTTTTGGCATATCGCCAGAAGATATGCTGCAACAGGAATTAGAAGATTTACTAGATCCTTACCAAATCCAGAAAATTAAATTTTGGTTGTCAGAAGAAAATCTGGATTTTATTAATCCTACAAAAATTTGGATTAGGAAACAGGGGGATGAATATACAATATTTGATGCCACTTTCTATCGTAACTCTGAAGGATTTTTAATCTTAGAATTAGAACCTACAGCATCTCAAGAAAATATTCCTTTCTTGAGTTTTTATCATTTAGCTAAATCCTCAATTAATCGCTTAGAAAAAAGTAAAAGTCTCCGTGATTTCAGTCAAATAATTGTGCAAGAAATCCGCAAAATAACCGGATTTGACAGAGTGATGTTATATAAATTCTGTGATGATGGACATGGTTCTGTGATTGCTGAAGAAAAAATAGCTACTTTAGAGTCTTATTTAGGATTACATTATCCAGAATCAGATATTCCTCAGCCAGCACGACAATTATTTCTAGAAAATTCTATTAGAGTTATTCCCGATACAAATATTCAATCATCAGCCGAACTTTTCCCTAGAATTAACCCAGTTAGCGGACAACCCATTGATTTAACTAATTCAATTCTCAGAAGTGCTGCACCATGTCATCTAGAATATTTACATAATATGGGCGTGGCTGCATCTTTGACAATTTCCTTAATTAAGGATCACAAACTTTGGGGTTTAATTGCTTGTCATCATCAATCACCCAAATATGTTTCCTATGAATTACGAAAAGCTTGTGAATTTTTAGGAAGAATCATATTTTCAGAAATTTCTGGCAAAGAAGAAACTGAAGATTACGACTATCAGCTAAATTTAAGCCATATTCAATCACTATTGGTTGAATATATGTCTCAAGAACCGAACTTTATTGATGGTTTAGTCAAAAATCAAATAAATCTGCTCAATTTAACTAATGCTGAAGGTGCAGCCATCTATTTTGGTGGAAAATATACTCTGATTGGTAATACTCCTCAAGAAGAAGAATTGAATTTTTTAGGAGAATGGCTGAGAAACAATGGAGAAGACGAGGTATTTTTCACTGATTCTTTACCGCAAATCTATCCAGACGCGATTAGCTTTAAAAATGTTGCGAGTGGTTTATTAGCTATCCCCATTTCTGGGAAAAATTATGTATTATGGTTTCGACCAGAAATGATTCAAACTGTGAATTGGGGTGGAAATCCCCATCAGGCTTTTTCAGTTGATGAATCCGCAGGAAATGTCCATTTGTCTCCCCGCAAATCATTTGATTTATGGAAAGAAATAGTTCAATTAACATCCTTACCCTGGCAAAATGTAGAAATTCAAACTGCATTAGAATTGCGAAAATCAATCATTAATATTGTCCTCCGTCAAGCTGAAGAATTAGCTCAATTAACTGAAGATTTAAAACGTTCTAATGCAGAATTGAGAAAATTTGCCTATGTCGCTTCCCATGATTTGCAAGAACCATTAAATCAAGTAGCCAATTATGTGCAACTTTTGGAAATGCGCTATGAAGCAGAACTAGACGCAGATGCAAAAGAATTTATTGGTTATGTTGTCGAAGGTGTAATTTTAATGCAGACGTTAATTGATGACGTACTCGTATACTCCAACGTAGATACATTAGGAATTACTTTTCAAGTTACGGCAGTCGAAACAGCTTTAAATCGAACCTTGAAGAATTTACGTCAACGCATTGTGGAAACCGGCGCAATTATTACCCATGATCCCTTACCCGCAGTTATGGCTGATGAAACACAGTTAATCCAGCTATTTTTGAACCTCATTGGTAACGCGATCAAATTCCACGGTAGTCAATCACCAAGGATTCATATTAGTGCGAAAAGATTGGAAGATGAATGGTTATTTTCAGTTCAAGATAACGGGATTGGCTTAGATCCGCAATTTAGCGATCGCATTTTTACTATCTTTCAACGTCTACACACCAGAGATAAATATCCGGGTACAGGAATAGGTTTGGCTATTTGTCAGAAAATAATTGAATGTCATCGTGGACGAATCTGGGTAGAGTCACAACTCGGTCGGGGTGCGACCTTTTACTTTACAATTCCCGTCAGAGGTTGTGATCATGAGCGTCAAAATGGCAGAAACACACAAAATTATCTTTTTAGTGGAGGACAATAAGGCTGATATTCGTCTCATTCAAGAAGCATTAAAAACCAGTTTATTACCTCATCAAGTAATCACAGTTAGGGACGGTGTAGAAGCTATGAATTACCTCCATCAAGAAGGAGAATATGCTAACGCACCACGTCCTGACTTGATTTTATTAGACTTAAATTTACCCAGAAAAGATGGTAGAGAGGTATTAGCAGAAATTAAATCCGATCCTCAACTCAAACGCATTCCCGTCGTCATTTTAACAACCTCAAAAAATCAAGATGACATTTTCCATAGTTACGACTTACACGCTAATTGTTATATTACCAAATCTCGTAACCTGAGTCAATTATTCCAAATCATCCAGAGTATTGAGAAATTTTGGTTTTCTACCGTTACCTTACCATTAGAATAAAACTACCGAATCAGGAGGTAGGGGCGCAGGGCTTGCACCCACTCAGGAGTCAGGAAGAAGAAAGAATCAGGAATAATAGTTTTTTACTTTCTGGCTCTTACTGTAAATTTTATATCTCCTACAAGTGGATACTACTACATTCAATATATCCTTGAAAACTAATCTAATCAAAGTCTATTTAACCAAGAACTCGCAAAAGGTAAAACCAGGAAATGATTACCGCAACTTCCACACTAAAAATCCTCTTAATTGAAGATAACTTAGCAGAAGCCAGGTTATTACAAGAGTTTATTAAACTCACAAAATCTCAAATTTTTGGTTTAGTTCACGTCCAAAGACTTCAAGACGGAATCAAACAATTAAATAGCCAAAAATACGACGTAATTTTATTAGATTTGACCCTTCCTGACAATCAAGGATTATCTTCCATCCCTCAGTTTTTACAGTGACTTTGCCGATAACAAAATAGATCCCCGACTTCTTAGAGAAGTCGGGGATCTAGGGGATCTGGTTATTATTAAACTACAGCTTCGACTTTTTCCTTCACAGGTACATAAGGTTTTTCCGCACCTTGGGCTAAATACGCAGCTAATTGACTTTCGATTTCATCGCGGACAATTTGCCGATATTCCATAAAATGCTCAATGTGGGCGCAGGTAGAAACGTATTGTTCGATTACCTTGGGATTATGCTTGAGAATGCTAAACAAATGATGCCAGAATTTCCAGCGAGTTTGTCGTTTAAATCCTTGTCGCCAAATCACAATGAGTAAGGCCCTGACAACTACCCATTCTGGTGTTTTTGCCGGTGCTGTCCACTTGGGAGAACCCAACATCATAAAACAGCGATAGGTGCGATCCAAGTAAGCAGCCGGGTCATATAAAGCACAGAAGGCTTCCACATATTCCCTAGCCAATTCTTCTAGGGGACGGGTAGGAATAAAATTCATCAATGTGGTTTGATTGATGTTCCCGTCTTGGTTTTCTCGCAATCTGCCTTCTTTGGTTAAACGATGCCACAACGCAGTATTGGGTAACGCCTGTAACATGGCAAAGGTAGTAGAAGGAATAGCTGCGAGTTCAGCAAAACGGACAATGCGATCGCCTGCACCCGCTTTTTCACCATCAAAACCAATAATAAACCCAGCCATTGGCCGCAGTCCAGCCTTAATAATGGTTTCCACCGACTCAGTTAAGGAACTGCGAGTATTTTGAAACTTCTTAGTTAGTTGTAAACTATCTTCATCTGGGGTTTCAATCCCCAAAAATACCGCTTTAAAGCCACAATCAACCATCAACTCCATCATTTCTTGGTCTTGCGCCAAATCAATGGAAGCTTCCGTATCAAAATTGAACGGATATTGATGATCTTCCATCCAAACTTTTAACTCTTTCAGCAACAACTTCACATTTCGCTTGTTGCCAATAAAGTTATCATCCACCATAAACACACCCCGCCGCCAACCCAAATCATAGAGATAATCTAATTCGGCTAACAGTTGTGCAGGTGTTTTAGTTCGGGGTTTGCGTCCATATAAAACAATGATGTCGCAAAATTCGCACTGGAAAGGACAACCCCGGGAAAACTGCACCGACATCATATCATAGGCATTAAACTCTAATAAATCAAAGCGGGGAATAGGTGTACTAGTAACATCAGGTTTTTCAGCAGCCCGGAAAACTCCCGATTTTTCTCCCCGTTGCACAGCTTCCACAAACATGGGTAAAGTCAGTTCCCCTTCATCAAGAATCAGGTAATCTGCCCCTGCTGCTTCGACTTCATGGGGTGTAGAGGTAGGATAAGGACCACCCAAAGCCACCAGCTTACCGCGTCTTTTCGCTTCCCGAATTTGCTCAAGTAAGTCTTGTTTTTGGACAATCATGGCGGAGAAAATCACCATATCTGCCCATGCCCATTCTTCCTCAGTAGCAGCGCGGATGTTACGATCTACAAGCTTAAACTCCCACTCTTGGGGCAAAATTGCCGCTACCGTCACCAAACCCAATGGTGGCAACAAAACCTTTCTGTCAACTAGCGCCAGAATTTTCTCATAAGACCAAAATGTACTTGGAAATATTGGATAAACTAGCAAAACACGCATAGTATCACCCCTCACGATTTATTTGTGATCTAACTGTAACTAAAATTCAGACTAATTGACTTTTTTCTCAAGCCTGTTGTATGTGAGAATGTCAGAATCAAGATGTCCAGGATTTAAGGATTTACAGGATGAAGACAGTAATTTTCTCACTAATTACGTATCATCACTTGTGTAAACCTCGACTTGATACTTCCTTCCCATTCCAAAATTACTCATGTTTTTTCTCTGTGTTCTCTGTGCCTCTGTGGTTCGTTATTAAAAATTTAGGTAATTTAATAGTAGGATAAGAGTAACTAGCAACTTGGGTGAAGATAATTTTTTATGGATAGTACAAGTTCGGAAAATATTAAATCTAAATATAAGCTAGGTCAGTTTGTTCTGGGAAAAGTAGAATTTCATACACCCTTTGGCGTTTTTGTCAATATTGATGATTCTTTAGCAAAGGTTAGTTTCAGGACGCTCGATTTTACGTCATGCTGGTACATGGGTAGGGGAAATTAAATTTCAACTTTCAAAACTTTGACTAAGAAACCCCATTTATCTGCTGCTTCCTCAATAATTTTTGCTGTTGGTTTACCAGCACCATGTCCTGCCTTCATGTCAATTCTAATTAATACAGGTGCATCACCACCATGCGCTGCTTGTAAAGCCGCAGCAAATTTAAAACTGTGAGCAGGTACTACACGATCATCATGATCTGCTGTAGTAATTAACGTAGCTGGATAAGCTGTTCCCGGCTTCAAATTATGCAAAGGTGAATAAGCATATAAAGCTGCGAATTCTTCTGGGTTTTCTGAAGAACCATATTCAGCCACCCAAGCCCAGCCAATGGTAAATTTATGGAAGCGCAACATATCCATAACACCTACTGCGGGAAGGGCTGCACCAAACAAATTAGGGCGTTGTGTCATGCAAGTACCCACCAATAAACCACCATTACTACCTCCACCAATAGCTAATTTTCCAGGTTGGGTGTAATTATGGGCAATTAACCATTCAGCCGCAGCAATGAAATCATCAAAAACGTTTTGCTTTTGCAATTTCATTCCTGCTTGATGCCATTCTTCTCCATATTCACCACCACCACGTAAATTAGGAACAGCATAGACTCCTCCCATTTCTAGCCATATTAAAAGGCTAACAGAAAAACTTGGTGTTAAGGAGATATTAAACCCACCATATCCATAGAGGTAAGTAGGATTGTTACCATCTAATTTAATTCCTTTTTTGTGAGTAATAAACATTGGCACTTTTGTACCATCTTTACTTGCATAGAAAACCTGTTTTGTCTCGTATTCATCAGCATTGAAATCTACTTCCGGCTGACGGAAAAGTTCACTCTTACCTGTTTTCATGTCATAACGATAAATAGTTCCAGGGGTAGTAAAGCTGGTAAAACTATAAAATGTTTCTGTATCATACCGTTTACCACTAAATCCGCTGGCTGCACCAATTCCGGGTAATTCTACTTCTCGAATAAAATTACCTTTGAGATCAAATATCTTAATTTGGCTATGGGCATCTTGTAAATAATCAGCCACAAATTGATTATTTAAGACACTGACACTTTCTAATGTTTCTACTGCTTGAGGAATAATTTCTTGCCAATTTTCGGGAGTTGGTTTTCTCGTGTCAATGGCAATAACTCTACCTTTTGGAGAATTGAAATCTGTGCGAAAGTAGAAAACATAATCGTCATTATCAATGAAGCTATAATTTGCTAAAAATTGGTTAATTAGTTCGATGACTTCAGAATTTTGATTTGTTAGATCCTTGTAAAAAACTAAGTTTTTGGAGTCAGTTCCTAGCCAGATTGAAATTATCAAATATTTGCCGTCTTCCGTGACATTCCCAGTAAAACCCCATTCTTTTTCATCAGGACGATGGTAAATTAAGATGTCTGTTGATTGGGGTGTACCAAGTTGATGATAATAAAGTTTTTGGTAATAATTAACATCTTCTAATTTGGTTTTTTCATTTGGTTCATCATAACGACTGTAGAAAAACCCTTGATGATCATGAGTCCAAGAAGCACCGGAAAATTTAATCCATTGGAGATGATCTTGTAAATCTTCACCTGTGGCAATATTTCTAACTTTCCATTCTTGCCAATCTGAACCAGAACTAGATAAACCATAGGCTAAAAGTTGACCATTTTCACTGATGGAAATTCCTGAAAGGGCAATTGTACCATCTTCTGAAAGTTGATTAGGATCAAGTACAATTCTTGGTTCTGCATCTAAAGTTGGCAGAGTATAGAGGACACTTTGATTTTGCAGTCCATCATTTTTGAAATAAAAGTAACTTTCACCTTCTTTAAAGGGAGTTCCATATTTTTCATAATCCCAAAGTTTTGTTAGCCGCTGTTTGATTTTTTCTCTGGCAGGAATTTCGTTTAAATAGCTAAAGGTAACTTGATTTTGGGCTTCTACCCAAGCTTTTGTTGCTTCTGTATCCGGGTCTTCTAAGGCTCTGTAAGGGTCGGCGATCGCCATTCCGTGATAATTATCCACCTGCTCACTTTTGCTAACAGTAGGATAGGTCAGAGGTTGGTTAAAGTTAGACATAAATTTAGGATAAATTGTACTAAATTGCTAATACCAATTTTATATGAGTCCGCACAAAATCATCAAATCTGTTAATTCATCTGCGTTTATCTGCGGTCAATTATTTCTGATCTCTGATTCTATGCAGATTCATCTTATTTTGGTATAAATTAATTAATAACATAAAAAAGCCATTATTTGCAATATTGACTCGTTCTCAAACAAGAAAGATAAGAATGTTACTAACTGAAGGTATCGCTGAGAATTTATTCATCTCTTCATGATTTTGACAGAATCACTAAGTAGGTTGGTGTTGAAAATTGTCGTTGGGGCAAGGGAACAGGGAACAGGGAACAGGAAGAGAGTTTTGAGTGATTTTACTTTTCTTCACATACCTTTAAATTTTTCTGTTCACCTACTTAAGTAGGTTGGCGTTGAAAATTGTCGTCATAGCAAGGCAAGAGGCAAGAGTAAAGAAGTTTTCAGCGATTTTACGTTTCTTTACACAGTTTAGTTTTATTGTATTCACCTACTTATCTTTTTGCGACCAAATAGCATTATGATCAATAGCGATTAATTTGTGTAACCTGGAGATAAAATTGGCGGTAATGCAAAAATTCGCTCAATCTGTAGCTTTGATGCCACCAGCAAAAATTTTTACTGTGGGACTATCTTTCTCTCTGGTAACGGGACTTTATGCTTGTGGTAAGGGAGAAAATTCTGGTATCAATCTTCAAAATTTTAATATTGGTGCTAATGTAACACAGATTCAAAAAATTACCCAAAAAAATCAGGACACGACAGTTTACATTCAAGGTAAAGTAGAAAAGTATGCTCCATTAATCAAGAAAAAATCATATCAAATTAACGACTCAACTGGGAAAATTTGGGTAATCACTAATCAGGGTAATTTCCAAGTCGGAGAACAGGTAGTATTGAAGGGTAATGTTCAGTATCAAAGTGTGCCTTTGGCTGGTAGAGAATACGGTGAAGTTTATTTAGAGGAAAAGTAATTTATGAACAGTCAACTAGCTTATGTAGCCGTTGCCATTCTCTATCGAGAGAATAAGTTTTTAATGCAATTACGGGATAATATTCCTAATATTATAGCTCCTGGTTGTTGGGCTTTATTCGGTGGACATATAGAACCAGGAGAAACTCCAGAAATAGCTGTTCAGCGCGAGGTTGTCGAAGAAATTGGTTATGAGTTGACTGATTTTACAAAATTTGGAATTTATAGCGATGAAAAAGCTGTGCGTTATGTATTTCAAGCACCATTGTTAGTCCCAGTGAGTCAACTTGTACTTTCTGAAGGGTGGGATTTAGATTTATTAACAGCAGCAGATATTGACAAGGGTGAATATTATTCTCAAAAAGCCGGAGATATTAGACCTTTAGCAACTTTACCTCAGAAAATTATGCTGGATTTTATCAAAACTCTATAGTCTGATAATCCGATTCACAAACTTTTTGAGTTTTCCAGACATTTTGCCAAAATTATATTAAGTAGGTGAACACAATAAAACCAATCTATGTAAAGAAAAGTAAAATCCCCCAAACCCTCTTCACTCTTGCCTTTTGCCTTTTGCCTTGCCATAACGACGATTTTCAATGCTAACCTACTTATTAATAAATGCCATGCAGCCAGTAAAAAGTCTACCAAATTTACCCAAATGGTTAAACATAGGATTAGCCTTTCCTGTGATTCTTTTAAATGGATGGTTATTAATTCAATTCATTAACTATTTTCAGCCTTTGGTTAGTGTTATTTCCGTTGCTATTCTTCTGGCTTTTGTGCTAGATTATCCCATTCAACTTCTCCAAAAACGGGGAGTACCTCGAATTTTAGCAGTTGTAGTGGTATTGCTGTTATCTATTATTATTTTGGGTGCTGTAGGTGTAATTCTCCTACCACTTATTCTGGAACAATTGAATGAGTTAGCTAATCTTCTTCCCTATTGGATAGAATCGGCAACTCAACAAATAGAAGCTTTGCAAAATTGGGCAGCTACTCAGCAACTACCAGTAAATTTAAGTGGATTAGCTGGTGAAATTTTAGGAAAAATATCAAGTCAATTGCAATCTTTTACTGGGAAAATTTTAGGTTTTGCTTTCGATACTATTGGCAATTTATTGAATTTATTAATCACCATAGTTTTGACTATTTATTTAGTATTGAATGGGGAAAGTTTATGGAATGGCATTTATCTTTGGTTTCCCCCAGAAACAGCGAAAAAGGTGCGAGAATTACTGCGAGAAGATTTTAATAATTATTTCATTGGTCAAGCTACTTTAGGGGCTATTTTAGCCGTATCCATAACATTGGCTTTTGTCGTTTTACGAGTGCCTTTATCACTACTTTTTGGCATAGGAATTGGTTTGTTTTCCCTATTTCCTTTTGGTACTGGTATTGGTATTGGTATTGTTAGTTTATTAATAACTTTAAAAGACTTTGGTTTAGGGTTAGAGGTTGCGGCTATAGGTGTGGCTATTGATCAAATTAATTCTAATATTATTGCCCCACGTATTTTAGGAAATTTAACTGGTTTAAATCCTGTATGGGTGGTAATTTCTTTATTAATAGGCGCAAAGTTAGGCGGTGTATTGGGGTTATTGGTTGCTATTCCTCTTGCTAGTTTTATTAAAGATATCGCTGATACTTGGCGTAATGGTAAATTTAATAAAACTGCTGTTGATAGTGAGTAAATGACAACACCTTTATTTCCTGATTTTGTTTGTCTTGTTGGCAGTTTATTTGTTTAAATTGATAAAAATGTCTGGGACACAATTCCCCAACTTTTAATTAGATTGGGGGAAAATAGTATTCTGTAGGTACAGGCACAAAAATCAAGAAAGTGATTACAATACTCAAGGTGAAATCTAATTCTCTTGAGTGACTAAAGTTATGGAAAATTTTGTTTTTTACAACCCAGTTAAAATCCTGTTTGGTAGGGGTCAAATCGCTAATATTGGTTCAGAAATCCCGGCGAACGCGAAAATTCTGATTACTTACGGTGGTGGTAGTATTAAAGCTAATGGGGTTTATGATCAAGTAAAATCGGCATTGGCTGGTAGAAATGTATTTGAGTTCGGCGGTATTGAACCCAATCCTCATTTTGAAACTTTGATGCAGGCGGTTGAATTAATCCGCAAAGAAGGTATTGATTTTCTGTTGGCTGTGGGTGGTGGTTCTGTTGCGGACGGGACTAAGTTTATAGCGGCTGCGGTTTCTTTTGTGGGCGACCCTTGGGATATTTTAGCTCATGGCGCACCAGTAACGGCGGCTTTACCAATGGGGGTGGTTTTGACTTTACCTGCGACTGGTTCAGAAATGAATACAAATTCAGTTGTGACTAAGTGGGAAACTAAAGAAAAGTTATTTTTCGCTAGTCCCTTGGTGTTTCCGAAATTTTCCGTTCTTGACCCAGAAACAACTTTCTCCCTGCCTCCTCGGCAAATTAGCAATGGTATTGTTGATGCTTTTACTCATGTGATGGAGCAGTATTTGACCTATCCGGTGAATGCACCATTACAAGACCGCATGGCTGAATCAATTTTACTAACTTTGATTTCAGAAGGACCCAAAACTTTAGCAAATCCGACAGATTATGATGCGCGGGCAAATTTGGTTTGGTCGGCGACAATGGCATTAAATGGGTTAATTGCGGCTGGTGTGCCTCAAGATTGGACGACTCACATGATAGGCCATGAGTTGACAGCGTTGCATGGTATGGATCATGCTCAAACTTTGGCGGTTGTGTTACCTGGAACTTTGACGATTAGACGCGATCGCAAGTGGCAAAAACTTCTACAATATGCAGATAGAGTTTGGCAAGTTGTCGGTGGTTCGGAAGAAGAACGGGTAAATGCCGCAATTACTAAAACTCGTGATTTCTTTGAATCAGTTGGTGTTCGCACTCATTTATCTGATTATGGTGTGGGAGTAGAAACTATTCCCGCAGTTATCAAAAATTTAGAAAAACATGGGATGACCGCTTTGGGGGAAAATAAAGACGTTAACCCCCAAGTTGTGGAACAGATTTTAGCTCTTTGCGCTTAAAAGTTAAATCCGTAGGTCAAATGGTGTTAACTTAAGACCTGGCGAATGGAATTCGCTGCTACACAAACAAAGTCCGCCTGCGCGGACTAAGGAAAAATCAAGGATTTGAAACCCACGCAGGTGGGTTTTACCTGTGTAGACGCGGTTTCTAACCGCCCGTTTAACGTATTTCATTTGCATAAAATCTCTGAGTAATGAAATGATAGAGTTATAATTGAGTAGTAATACTGAATATAGTATTTACCTGTAATTTCAGAAAACTTAGAGAAGGGGAATCGGTGAATGTACAAGATTTATTTGGCTATGATTACAATCAAAAGCAACCCTGCAACAAGCAAGCTTGTTTAGAGCAAACTTGTTAAGAGACTTCCAAGAAATAAATTATCCTAAGAAACGAACCACAGAGGCACAGAGTACACAGAGAGAGAATTTCTGCATCAGTTTTGGGACATTTTTTTATTTGGAAGTCTCTAAAAGCAAATTTGTCAGGAGCTTTCCTGTTACAAGCAAACCTATCAGGAGCTAATCTGTCAGAAGCCAATTTGTCAGGTGCAGACCTTACCGCAGCAATGATGCCTGATGGCACAATTCATCCTTAAAGATAGAACCAAAATAAATAGTCAAATACGTGATCAAAATTCTGATTCTGACAACTGAAACATTCAAAAATCAAGCTACACCATAACCAGTATAAGGACGTTTGTAAGGTGGTTGTAAACCAAAAACTATATCTTCTTTTTGTATTCCCATATTTACAAGTTCTTGAGCTAAATCTGATTCTGTCATGTTTTGTTGAATCCAGATTTTGTTATCTTTAATATCGAAATGAATGACGCTATGATAAACTCTTCTTAAATCATCCCAACCAACACGCATAAGTTGATAATGATCATGAGTAGTATCAAAAATCAGTTCATTATCTATTTCGTCATATTTGGGCTTAAATTTACCATGTTCTTTGAGGATGGTTTGAATACACTGACGATAATGTTCTATGTTGGCCATTGTATTATTACCTCCTGATCTGGATTATATACTATGATTCTAACTTGATATTTTTTTACAGTAATTTTAGCAAATCGAGTTTGAAAAAAAGAAATATAAGCATCTTTGGGAACAGCTAAATATAATTCTCTTTCTGACTCAATTTCTTCTAACATAGTTTGATAATTAAGAAATTGTCCTAATGCTGTATGAAATTCACTTACTGCTGAGTTACTAGCAAAACTTTTGATTTCTACAGCAATTTTTTGTTCTCCTTTTTCTGCGGCTATTAATCTTTCTGCACCCAAATCAATTCTAAAGGTTATCTCCTCTAATTCTACCTCTAAGGGATCATCTGTAATTATCCATCCTTCTTTTTCTAATGCGGTTCTAACTGCTTGATGAAATAAATCTCTTGCTGACATAGATATTTTATTGTTTCAATTAAAAATAACACTATCACGGCTATCGTAGCAATTGTCGCTGCTGCTATCATTAACGAAAAACTATTAGCAAATGTCTCTTTTGGTCACGACAAAGCTAATTATAGAACGCTTATAATTACGATTAAGCTGTAAATAGAAAAAGCTTAAACAAATCATGTTACTCGTCAATCAAGATCAAGCTAAAGCTGAAGTGAAAATTGGAAAAGCTGTAAGAGACTTCCAAATAAAAAAATGTCCCAAAACTGATGCAGAAATTCTCTCTCTGTGTACTCTGTGCCTCTGTGGTTCGTTTCTTAGGATAATTTATTTCTTGGAAGTCTCTAAGTGCGATCGCTACTAAGGTAGAATATTCAAAGTCCAGTAAAAACTTCCCTACCACCCCCAGTGGTAATTGGCTAAAGTCCCATTATGCTGGGAAGTCTTTGTTGTTTGTGGTAGCTTCAAACCCAAAGGAAGTCAGGAAAACCACAATTAGCGGCAGCAAAACTCTAAATGTACCTGTTCCTACGGCTAACAGGTTCCAAAATTGGCATTTTTGAGATTCCAGTTTAGCTTGGACATTAGCTATGACTTCATACATTTGTTTTTCTGGTAGTACAATTATCAGTAAAAATTAATCTAATAACTATAGTTTCTTGTTAAGTTAAATTAAATCACAGTGATAATTACCCCAAATTTATCGGGTAAGTTGAGTTTTTGTATCAAATGAGCAGGGTTAACGGAGTAATACAGACAATGCAGCAACTTGTAGACCAAATTAAAACAATTGATTTTCAAAGTGAAATATATAAAGATGCTTATAGCCGCATCAATGCCATTGTAATTGAAGGGGAACAAGAAGCCCACGAAAATTACATTACATTAGCTCAACTACTGCCGGCACAGGAAAAGGAACTAATTGCCCTCTCGAAAATGGAAAGTCGCCACAAAAAAGGATTTGAAGCCTGTGGACGGAACTTAAAAGTGACTCCAGATTTAGAATTTGCGAAAAAGTTTTTCTTGGGACTACATGAAAATTTCCAAACCGCAGCCAAAGAAGGTAAAGTCGTGACTTGTCTTTTGATTCAATCATTAATTATCGAATGTTTTGCGATCGCTGCCTACAATATCTATATTCCCGTGGCTGATGATTTTGCTCGTAAAATCACAGAAGGGGTAGTAAAAGAAGAATACAGCCATCTCAACTTTGGTGAAGTGTGGTTGCAAAAAAACTTTACAGAATCCAAAGCCGAATTAGAGCAAGCTAACCGCCAAAACCTGCCTCTAGTATGGAGAATGCTCAATCAAGTAGCAGATGATGCCAAAGTTTTAGCTATGGAAAAAGACGCTTTAGTAGAAGATTTTATGATTCAATATGGTGATGCCCTAAGTAACATTGGCTTCACTACCCGTGATATCATGCGTCTTTCTGCCTACGGACTTGTAGCCGCTTAAGAATGCCCTTGGGGTGACAACTATGTTACCCCAAGGGAAGTAGGGGAGGTAGGGGAAGTAGGGGAGGTAGGGGAAGTAGTCAACCGTCAACTGTGAACATTGACCCCTTATGTAGTATTTTTAATAGTTAGATACTATAGTTTGCGATTTCTCTCAAATTCAAGACTCAAATCCAAAGTTGGTATTGCTCACTAATTCCACAGTTTTGCACGACAGCACACGCCTAATATATCACTCCATGTTTGGTTTAATTGGACATCTGACTAGTTTAGAACACGCTCAATCAGTAGCTCAAGAATTGGGATATCCAGAATATGCCGATCAAGGGCTAGACTTTTGGTGTAGCGCCCCGCCGCAAATAGTTGATCATATCACTGTCACCAGTATCACCGGGCAGAAAATAGAAGGAAAGTATGTAGAATCATGCTTTTTACCGGAAATGCTGGCTAATCGCCGCATTAAAGCCGCAACACGCAAAATTCTTAATGCTATGGCTCATGCTCAAAAGCATGGCATTGATATTACAGCCTTGGGTGGATTTTCCTCAATTATTTTTGAGAACTTTAATTTAGAGCAGTTCAAACAAGTCCGCAATATTAACCTAGATTTTGAACGCTTCACCACAGGCAACACTCATACAGCTTACATTATTTGTCGGCAAGTAGAAGAAGCTTCCAAACAACTAGGGATTGAATTGTCCAAAGCAACTGTAGCTGTGTGCGGTGCAACGGGGGATATTGGCAGCGCAGTCACCCGCTGGCTAGATAAAAAAACAGATGTTCAAGAATTATTATTAATTGCGAGAAATCAAGAACGTCTCCAAGAACTGCAAGCAGAACTAGGACGGGGTAAAATTATGGGATTACAGGAAGCATTACCCCAAGCGGATATTGTCGTCTGGGTGGCGAGTATGCCCAAAGGCGTAGAAATTGACCCAACAACATTAAAACAACCCTGTCTATTGATTGATGGGGGCTATCCTAAAAACTTAGGCACAAAAGTTCAGCATCCGGGGGTATATGTATTAAATGGTGGCATTGTGGAGCATTCTCTAGATATTGACTGGAAAATCATGAAAATTGTCAATATGGATGTGCCAGGGCGGCAATTATTTGCTTGTTTTGCCGAATCAATGCTGCTGGAATTTGAGAAGTTATATACAAACTTTTCTTGGGGGCGTAATCAGATTACCGTAGACAAAATGGAGCAAATTGGTCGTGTGTCCATTAAACACGGTTTTAGACCATTACTAGTTTAGTCATTGGTCATTGGTCAGTGGTCAGTGGCAAAGAAAAGACAACTGACAACTGACAACTGACAACTAACAACTGACAACTGACAACTGACAACGAACATAATTATGGCAACCACTGAGCGCAAACCGCTACTGTTAGATTTTGAAAAGCCTTTAGCAGAACTGGCTACTCGGATTGACCAAATTCGCCAATTGGCTGAAGAAAATGGTGTTGATGTTTCTGGACAAATTCGCCAACTAGAAACGCGGGCGACGCAATTGCGGGAGGAGATTTTTAGCAGTCTGACACCATCTCAACGATTACAGGTAGCTCGTCATCCCCGCCGCCCTAGCACTTTAGATTATATCCAGTCTATCAGCGATGAATGGATGGAGTTACATGGCGATCGCTGTGGCGGCGATGATCCAGCTTTAGTTGGTGGCGTTGGTCGTATAGCTGGACAACCAGTGATGATGTTAGGACATCAAAAAGGTCGAGATACTAAAGACAACGTTGCCCGCAACTTTGGTATGGCTGCTCCTGGTGGCTACCGTAAGGCTCTGCGCCTCATGGAACACGCCAATAAATTTAGTATGCCAATTTTGACCTTTATTGATACTCCTGGGGCTTGGGCGGGCATCGAAGCCGAACATCAAGGACAAGGAGAGGCGATCGCCTATAACCTGCGAGAAATGTTCAGTTTTGACGTACCCATCATTTGTACAGTTATCGGTGAAGGTGGATCTGGTGGGGCTTTGGGTATTGGTGTAGGCGATCGTCTACTGATGTTTGAACACTCAGTTTACACCGTAGCTACCCCCGAAGCCTGTGCCGCAATTTTGTGGAAAGATGCCAGTAAATCTCACCTAGCGGCCGTAGCCCTGAAAATCATCTCCCACGACCTCAAAAACTTGGGTATTATTGACCAAATCCTCCCTGAACCCTTGGGTGGCGCACACTCAGACCCCTTAACAGCGGCTACCAACTTAAAACAAGCCTTAGTGGAAAACTTAGACGAACTCAACCGTCTCACCCCAGCCGAGCGCCGCCAACTCCGTTATGATAAATTCCGTAATATCGGCGTTTTCACAGAACTTGCCCACTAAAAATACTCAAGAAAATGGTATAGAATAATAGCAATGCTATAATTGCCTATGGCTGCTTAAAGATTTTTAACAATCTTCAAGAGCCATAGGCATTTGTATTTACTTGATTTTATGAATTCTGAGCAAAAAAGACGCGCCTTAATTACTGGTGCTAGTAGCGGAATTGGCAGAGCAACAGCTTTAGCATTTGCAAAGGCTGGAATAGATGTAGCATTAGTCAGCCGTTCTCAGGATAAACTAGAGTCTGTAGCTAGAGCCGCACAGGAGTTAGGAGTAGAAGCCCAAGCCTTTTGTCTAGACTTAGCTGAAGTTACCCAAGTTAAATCCAAAATTCAAGGAATAGCTGACAAATTTGGCAACATAAATATTCTCATTAATAACGCTGGAATTGGATATACAGGCAACCTGAGTGAAACACCCTTGGAAGACTGGCAACAAGTCATTGACTTGAACCTCACCAGTGTCTTTCAGTGCATGATGGGAATTTTGCCAGGAATGCGCCAACAAGGGCAAGGCACAATTATTAACATTGCTTCTATAGCAGCCAAACAAACCTTTCCAGGTTGGGGTGCTTACTGCGTCAGCAAAGCAGGACTTCTTTTCCTCTCCCAAACCCTCGCACAAGAAGAACGGGCTAATGGTATTCGCGTCATTGCCATTTGTCCTGGTTCTGTCAATACGGCAATTTGGGATACTCCAACCGTCCAGGCTAGCTTTGACCGTTCCCAAATGTTAACTCCAGAAATTGTGGCAACAACAATTTTACACACTGTCTTATTACCACAAGAAGCAGTAATTGAAGAATTGACGATTATGTCCAATGCTGGTGTTCTCTAATTGGTAATTTCCTCATTTATCTCTTTAAATGATTAATTACCACTGACGACTGACAACTGACAACTGAAAAATTACTAAAATTTAATCATGACTATCGCTGGTTCAAACGGTTCTAATACCTCGCAATCGCCTCTGATTCCTGATTTAGCAGAAGCTATCAATGTCCGACCAGACCGCAATACCCATAATGGCAAAGAACCAGAAATACATCCACCCTCGGAAGAAACAATGGATGAGATGATGCAAGCTGTGCGGACAATGTTAGTGGGATTAGGAGAAGACCCTGAACGGGAAGGGCTGCTAAAAACACCTAAGCGCGTAGCTAAGGCGATGAAATTTCTCACCAGCGGCTACAATCAATCTCTAGAAGACCTCATCAATGGTGCGATATTTGATGAAGGACATGATGAAATGGTTTTGGTAAGAGACATTAACTTCTTTAGCCTGTGTGAACATCATATGCTGCCATTCATGGGTAGAGCGCACGTTGCTTATATTCCCAATCAAAAAGTTGTAGGATTAAGCAAACTGGCAAGAATTGTGGAAATGTATTCTCGCCGATTGCAAGTTCAAGAAAGACTAACTCGACAAATTGCTGAGGCACTACAAGCAGTCCTCGAACCCAAAGGTGTGGCTGTAGTCATGGAAGCTACTCATATGTGTATGGTGATGCGGGGGGTTCAAAAACCTGGTTCTTGGACAGTTACCAGTTCGATGGTAGGTATTTTCCAAGAACAACACAAAACCCGTGAAGAATTTTTCAACTTGATTCGTCATCAAGCGTCATTGTTTTAATGCGGGGTAGGGGTAGGGGGTAGGGAGTAGGGG